>NZ_PSUG01000029.1:0-48052 GCF_002931755.1 Rathayibacter sp. AY2B3
AGCGACCGGACGTCGATCCTGCTCCACGGCGCACCCGCGCCCGCCGGCGACGAGGCGGCGGCGCTGGCCGCCCGCGGGATCGCGCTCGTGCCGGGCCGCTCGTTGACCACGAGGATCCGCTCGCGGGCCACGACCAGGCGGTCCGAGACGGGCTCGTCGTCCTGCAGCAGCTCGCGCAGGGCGCCGGGGAGGTCGAGCTCCGCGACCGGCACCGGCGTCCGCACGCCCTCGAGCCCGAGCAGCTCCAGCGCGTGGTCGTTGGCGAGCACCAGCCGGCCGCGGTCGTCGACCAGCAGCAGCCCCTCCCGCACCGAGTGCAGGACCGACTCGTAGTAGGCGAAGACCTGGCTCATCTGCTCCGGGCCCCGCCCGCCGGTGACCCGCCGCAGGTAGCGGGCGAGGAGCCACGAGCCGAGCGCGCCGAGCGCGACCGCCCCGCCCGCGCCCCAGGCGACGACCTGCACGCGGGCGGCGAAGGAGGCGTCCACGGCCGAGAGCGTCACGCCCGCCGACACGAGCGCGACGACCGCGCCGTCGGCGTCCTCGATCGGCGCGACGGCGCGGACGGAGGGACCGAGCGTGCCGGTGTACGTCTCGGTGAAGGTCCGCCCCTCCAGCGCCGGCTCGATCGTGCCCTGGAACGGCAGGCCGATCTGGTCGCGGTCGCGGTGGGTGTACCGGGTGCGGTCGGGAGCCATGATCGTGAGGAAGTCGACGGCGGTGTCCCGCATGACCTCCTCGGCGTACGGCTGCAGGCTCGCCGAGGGATCCGCGCCGGCCGCCGACTCGAGGACGAAGGGGTTGTCGGCCACCGTCCGCGCCACCACGAGGCTCCGCTGGGCCGCCTCGTCTCCCGCCCGGCTCCGTGCGTCGAGAGCCAGCACCGCGACGGCCGCCACGGCGATCAGCAGGATGCTCAGCAGCTGCACGGCGAACAGGCGCGCGGCGATGCTGCCTCGCGGTCCGCGTGCGCTCGGCGTCCTGACCATGCCACTCCCTCGTGGGCGAGCGCTCGGGGCGCCCCGCCGTGAACAGTATGAACGCAACCGTGCCGGGCTCCGGAGGCGGGGCCACCATCGTCCTACCCCCTCACCTCGACGAAGAGAAGGACACCCCCATGGCGAAGACGCCTCAGACGCCGTCCGACCGGCTGATCCCCGCGGTCACCCCTCCGAAGACCCGGCGGCGCATCGACCGGAACCACTGGCTCTACATCGCCGTCATCATCGCGGTGGTCGCCGGCGTCGTGGTCGGACTCGTCGCTCCCGCCTTCGCGGCGACGCTGGAGCCCGTCGGCAAGGCCTTCGTCGGACTGATCAAGATGATGATCGCGCCGATCATCTTCTGCACCATCGTCATCGGCATCGGCTCCATCGCGAAGGCCGCCACGGTCGGCAAGGTCGGCGGCCTCGCCCTGGGCTACTTCATCGTCATGTCGACCTTCGCCCTGGCGATCGGCCTCGTCGTCGGCAACATCCTCCACCCGGGCGAGGGCCTCGACATCTCGAGCGCCACCTACGACACCAGCGACCTCAAGGCCGAGACCACCAGCGACTTCGTCCTCGGGATCATCCCCGTCTCGCTGTTCTCCTCGCTCGTGGACGGCAGCATCCTGCAGACCCTCTTCGTCGCCCTGCTCGTCGGCTTCGCGCTGCAGAAGATGGGCGCCAAGGGCCAGCCGATCCTCGGAGCGATCAAGCAGCTCCAGGTCCTGGTCTTCCGCATCCTCTCGATGGTGCTCTGGGTCGCCCCGATCGGCGCGTTCGGCGCCATCGCCGCGGTCGTCGGCAAGACCGGCTGGGGCGCCGTCGTCGCTCTCGCCACCCTGATGATCGGCTTCTACATCACCTGCGCGATCTTCGTGATCGTCGTCCTCGGACTGCTGCTGCGACTCGTGACCGGCGTCAGCATCTTCTCGCTGATGAAGTACCTCGCCCGCGAGTACCTGCTCATCGTCGGCACCTCCTCCTCGGAGGCGGCGCTGCCCCGCCTGATCGCGAAGATGGAGCACCTGGGCGTCTCCAAGCCCGTCGTCGGCATCACGGTGCCCACCGGCTACTCCTTCAACCTCGACGGCACGGCGATCTACCTCACGATGGCGTCGCTGTTCATCGCCTCGGCCACCGGCGCGCCGATGTCCGTCCCGGAGCAGATCGGCCTCCTCCTCTTCATGATGATCGCCTCGAAGGGCGCCGCGGGCGTCACCGGAGCGGGCCTGGCCACGCTGGCCGGCGGCCTGCAGTCCTTCCGCCCCGACCTGGTCAACGGCGTCGGCGTGATCGTCGGCATCGACCGCTTCATGTCCGAGGCCCGCGCGGTCACCAACTTCACCGGCAACGCGGTCGCCACCCTGCTCGTGGGCACCTGGACCAAGCAGATCGACATGGTGCAGGTCCGCGAGGTCCTCGGCGGACGCTCGCCCTTCGACGAGACCACGCTCGGAGCGGACGAGCACGACGCCCCCGCCTCGGGCACCTCGATCACCGAGGGCATCGCGTCGATCCAGGACTCGGACGAGGCGTCGCGGATGCGCGCGGAGATCGCGGCCAAGCGCTAGCCGATCCGATCGCGAAGGCCCCGCCCCCCGGAACCGGTCCGGGAGGCGGGGCCTTCGACGTGCGCGGGTCAGTGCCTCCGCACCCCGAGCAGAGGCAGGGTCACCGAGCAGAGCGGCCCGATCAGCACCGCGAAGAGGAGGGTGCCGAGGCCGGCGTCGCCGCCGAGGGCCCAGCCGATGAGCAGGACCGTGAGCTCGACGCCGGAGCGCGCCACCCAGATCGGCAGCCCCGTGCGGGTGTGCAGGCCCAGCATCAGGCCGTCTCGCGGTCCCGGACCGAGGTGCGCGCCGATGTAGATCCCGCTCGCGACCGCCAGCAGCACCAGACCGCCGGCGAAGAGCAGGCCGCGCGCCCACCACTCCTCCGGCGTCGCCAGCACGCGCAGCCCGACGTCGATCATCGTGCCGACCACGAGCACGTTCAGCACGGTGCCGAGGCCGGGCCGCTGCCGGAGGGGGATCCACAGCAGCAGGACGAGCAGGCCGATCACGTTCGTGAGCAGTCCGATCCCGAGGCCGGTCTGGTGCGCGACCCCCTGGGCGAAGACGGTCCACGGGTCGACCCCGATCGCCGCGCGGATCATCATCGCGTCGGCGAATCCGTAGAGAACGAGGCCGACCAGCAGGCGCGGCACGGGTCGGAGGCGCCACTGGCTCGCCGGGGGAGCGGCGGCCGGGGCAGGAGCGGTGATCGTCATGGACACATCACAGCGCGACATTGGCCTTCTTCGCGCGGTCCAATCCGGCTACCTTGGACGCATGGCTGATGTCCACTTCGGCGCGCGCGCCCTGCAGACCCTCCTCGGCGACTGGCGCGAGCAGCGCGGCACCCGTCCCGCCTACCTCGCGCTGGCCGACCGGATCCGCCTCCTCGGGATCGACGGCCGCATCCCCGCGGGCAGCCGCCTGCCCGCCGAGCGCGAGCTCTCGGCCCGCCTCGGCGTCAGCCGTACGACCGTGGCCGCCGCCTACCGCGAGCTGCGCGACAGCGGCTACCTCGTCAGCGTGCGCGGCTCCGGCAGCGTCACCCGTCTGCCCGGAGCGGCCGTGCACGCGGTGCCCTCGCTCGCGCCGGACTTCCTCGACTTCACCAAGGCGGCCCTGCCCGCCGTCCCCGAGCTGGCGGAGGCGTACACCCGCGCGGCGCAGGCGGCGCCCGAGCACTTCGACTCCGGCTCCTACGACACGGTCGGCCTGCCGGTGCTGCGCCGCGCGATCGCCGAGCGCTACACCGTGCGGGGCCTGCGCACCGAGCCCGGCCAGATCATGGTGACCATCGGCGCGCAGCACGCGATCGCGCTCGTGGCCCGCACCCTGCTCGCGCGGGGCGACCGGGCGCTGATCGAGGCCCCGACCTACCCGCACGCCTACGAGGCCCTCCGGCTGGCCGGCGCGCGGCTCGTGCCGGTGAACGTCGACGGAGCGGACGGCTGGGACGGGGAGGGCCTGATCGCCGCACTGCGCGGGACGAGCCCGAGCCTGGCCTACCTGATGCCCGACTTCCACAACCCGACCGGCCGCTCCATGGCCCCCGAGCTGCGGGAGCGGGCGATCAGCGCCGCGGCCCGGCAGGGCACGCTGATCATCGCCGACGAGACGACGGCCGAGCTCGACATCGACCGGCGGATGAGCCCGCTGCCGTTCGCCGCCTACGGACCCGAGGGGACGGTGCTCTCGATCGGCTCCGTCGGCAAGACGCTGTGGGGCGGCATCCGGATCGGCTGGATCCGCGCCGAGCGGGCGGTGATCCGCAAGCTGGCACTGGCGCGCTCGGCGAGCGACCTCGGCACGCCGATCCTGGAGCAGCTCCTGGTCGCGGACATGCTCGACCGGATGGACGGCGTGCTGGAGCTGCGGCGCTCGCAGCTGCGCGCGGGCCGCGACCACCTCGAGGCGGCCCTGGCGCGCGCGATCCCGGAGTGGAGCGTGCCGCGGGTCTCGGGCGGCCTCTCCACCTGGGTGGGCCTGGGTCGGCCGGCGAGCTCGCAGCTGGCGCTCGCCGCCCGGACGGCGGGGCTGCTGATCACCGCGGGCCCGCGCTTCGGGATCGACGGCGCCTTCGAGCGCTTCCTCCGCATCCCGATCGGCTACTCGCCCGAGGCGACCGACCGGGCCGTGGAGGCGCTCGCGACGGCGTGGGCGCAGGTCGCCCGGCACCCGGCTGCCGACCCGGGGTACCTCGCCGACGTGGTCTGAGGTGGAGCGCCCGCCGGGCGTGTGAGATCGTTCTCTCATGAGCGACGGTCACGGCTACCTGCTGGTCCACTTCGTGGAGGATCGGATCGGCCACAGCGAGAAGATCTTCCTCTCGCTCAGCCGGGGCGACGATCCGCTGCGCTGGCGTGCGCTCGGGTCGGTGCTGGAGTGGACCGGCGGCACGGGCGGCGTCCGGGATCCCCACATCGTCCGCGGGCCGCGGGGCTTCCATCTCGTCGCCACCGATCTCCGCGTGTGGCGGCCCGAGGGCCCGGACTGGGACCTCTACCGGCACCGGGGCAGCCGCGACCTCGTGGTCTGGGACTCCCCGGACCTCCTGGAGTGGTCCGAGCCGCGCGCCGTCACCGTGGCACCCGAGGGCGCGGGCATGGCCTGGGCGCCGGAGTCGGTCTACGACCCGGTCTCGGGCGACTTCCTCGTGCACTGGTCCTCCGGCCTGGCCGAGGACGGCGATCCCACCACCGGCGAGACGGGCGACAGCCGCATCCTGCTCGCCCGCACGCGCGACTTCCGCACGTTCACCGAGCCCGAGACCTACCTGCGGCTGCCCGGCGGAGTGATCGACATGACGCTGCTGATCGAGGGCACGGCCGTCCACCGCTTCGCCAAGCAGCACGACGACGCCCCCGACACGATGCAGGTGTTCCAGCAGGTCGGCTCCTCCCTCCTCGCGGACGACTTCGCCACCGTCGCCCGGGGGATCGGGCAGGAGCTCGGCCCGAGCGTCGAGGGGCCGCTGGTCTTCCGGCACCACCGCGAGGAGCGCTGGTCGCTCTGGGTCGACCAGTACGCCGTCCGCCCCTACGGCTACCGCGCGTACACGAGCACCGACCCGGCCTCGGGCCGCTGGGAGCTCGCGGAGGAGTTCGACCTGCCCGAGGACACCAAGCACGGAGCGGTCCTCCCGCTCACCCGATCCGAGTACACGGCGCTC
Organism: Rathayibacter sp. AY2B3; assembly: GCF_002931755.1. Taxonomy (NCBI): domain Bacteria; kingdom Bacillati; phylum Actinomycetota; class Actinomycetes; order Micrococcales; family Microbacteriaceae; genus Rathayibacter; species Rathayibacter sp. AY2B3. Next base: position 5,709 of record NZ_PSUG01000029.1, read on the forward strand.
GACGAGCGCGACCCCGCCTGAGAGGCCCCGCATGACCGACTTCAGCCCCCGTCTCGCCGACGCCCTCGTCACCGTCCTCGGTGCCGACGGCGCTCCGCTCGCCCATGCCGACGTGACGATCGAGCACCGCCGCCACGCCTTCGGCTTCGGCTGCACTCCTCCGAGCACCGACCCCGCGCGCGCCGAGGAGCGCCGGCTCTGGCTCGACCTGTTCGACACGGCGACCCTCCCCGTCTACTGGGGCCGCTTCGAGCCGGAGCGCGGCCGCACCGCGACGGAGGAGGTGCTCGCCGAGGCGCGCGCGCTCGCCGCGGACGGCGTCCGCCTGAAGGGGCACCCGCTGGTCTGGCACTACGTGAAGCCGGAGTGGCTCGACGCGCTGCCGCTGGACGAGGCCGAGGAGCTCCTCCGCGCGCGCATCCGCCGGGAGGTGGGCGCCTTCGCCGGGCTGATCGACACCTGGGACGCGATCAACGAGGTCGTGATCATGCCGCGCTTCGCGAACGAGCCGGACGGCGTGACGAACGCCGTCACCCGCCTCGCCCGGGAGAAGGGGCGCGTCGGCATGGTCGAGCTGGCCTTCTCGGAGGCGCGCAGCCTCGGCACCGGACCGGTGCTCGTGCTGAACGACTTCGACCTCGGGCCCGAATACGAGCGGCTGATCGAGGACGTGCTCGAGGCCGGGATCCGGCTCGACGCGATCGGCCTCCAGTCGCACATGCACCAGGGGTTCCGCGGGGAGGAGCAGATCACGGCGATCTGCGACAGGTTCGCGCGCTTCGGCCTGCCGCTGCACTGGACCGAGACCACCCTCGTCTCGGGTGAGCTGATGCCCGCCGAGATCGAGGACCTCAACGACCACGTGGTCGAGGACTGGCCGACCACTCCGGAGGGGGAGGCGCGGCAGGCGGACGAGATGGTGCGGCACTACGAGACGCTGGTCGCGCATCCGGCGGTCGAGGCGATCACCTACTGGGGCTTCGACGACGCCGGCGCCTGGCTCGGAGCGCCGGGCGGGTTCCTCCGCCGCGACGGGAGCCCGAAGCCGGCCTACGAGGCGCTGCGCTCGCGGATCCGCGGTCAGTGGTGGCTCGAGCCGACGGTGCTGCGGACGGACGCCGAGGGGCGCGTCGGCGTCCGGGCCTTCGCCGGGGACTTCGCGCTCTCGAGCGCGGGGGCGGGCGCTGGGGTGAGCCTGCCCGTCGGGTCCTCGACGGCGGAGGTCCGCCTGGGCTGAGGGCGCCCGGGGCCGACCGGCGGCGCGGGTCGCTCGTCGCCGTCCGGAACGCCGCGTCCCTCCGAACACTCAGTCGGCTGATGGAAGACTCGGGGGGTGCATCTCCTCGCGGTCCTCAGCATGAAGAACCGGGCGCTCATCGCGCTCGTCACCGTCGTCATAGCCGTCTTCGGCGGAGTCGCCCTGACCGGGCTCAAGCAGGAGCTCGCGCCGTCGATCTCCTTCCCGCAGCTCGCCGTCGTGACGTCCTACCCGGGCGCCGCTCCGGAGGTGGTCAACGACGACGTCTCGACGCCGATCGAGACCGCCATCCAGGGGGTGCCGGGGCTCGAGACGACCAGCGCGACGTCCTCCACGGACTCCTCCCTCATCTCGGCGTCCTTCACCTACGGCACCGACCTCGCCACCGCCGAGCAGAAGATCCTGCAGGCGATCAACCGGATCACGAGCACGCTGCCGGACGGCGTCGACCCGCAGGTGGTCACCGGCTCCCTCGACGACCTGCCGGTGCTGCAGCTCGCCGTGTCGAGCGACGGCGACGCGGACGCGCTGGCCGAGCGCCTGCGCACCACGGTCATCCCGGACCTGGAGAAGGTCGAGGGCGTGCGCGAGGCGGCGCTCGTCGGCGAGACCGCCCAGCGCGTCACGATCACCCCGGACGCCGCGGCGCTCGCCGCAGCCGGCCTCTCGACCGGCGACATCCGCTCGGCCCTGCAGCAGAACGGCGTGCTCGTCGCAGGCGGCCAGATCACCCAGGACGGGTCGACCTTCTCGGTGCAGTCGGGCGTCAAGCTCGACTCCACCGACGCGATCGCGGCGCTGCCGCTGCTGCCGTCCGCGAGTTCCTCCGCGGGTGCGGGCGCTTCCGGCGGCGCGGGTGCCTCCGCGGGCGCCGGTGCGTCCGCGGGCGCCGGTGCATCCGCGGGCGGCTCCGAGGCCGGCGCGGCGGCGGGAGGCGCAGGAGCGGTCGTGACCGCCGAGCCGACCGTCACCACCCTCGGCTCCGTCGCGACGGTCGCCGTCACCGACGCCCCCGTCACCTCGATCTCGCGCGTCAACGGCCAGCCCGCCCTGACCCTCTCGATCACCAAGCTCCCGGCCGCGAACACCGTCGACGTGTCGACCGGCGTGACCGCGCTGCTCCCGGACCTCGAGGAGTCGATCGGCGACAACGCCGCCTTCACCTCGGTCTTCGACCAGGCGCCCTACATCCAGGAGTCGATCGCGTCGCTCGCGCAGGAGGGCGCGCTCGGCCTCGTCTTCGCCGTGCTGGTGATCCTGCTGTTCCTGCTCTCGGTGCGCTCGACCCTGGTCACGGCCATCTCGATCCCGACCTCGGTGCTGATCACCTTCATCGGCCTGCAGACGGCCGGCTACACCCTCAACATCCTGACCCTCGGTGCGCTCACCATCGCGATCGGCCGTGTGGTCGACGACTCCATCGTCGTGATCGAGAACATCAAGCGGCACCTCGACGCCGGCGAGGACCGGGCCCGGACCATCGCGGTCGCCGTCCGCGAGGTCGCCGGCGCGATCACCGCCTCCACGATCACCACGGTCGCGGTGTTCCTGCCGATCTCGTTCGTGGGCGGCACCACGGGCGAGCTGTTCCGGCCCTTCGCGCTGACCGTGTCGATCGCCCTGCTCGCCTCCCTCGTGGTGGCTCTGACGATCGTGCCGGTGCTGGCCTACTGGTTCCTCCGCCCCTCGAAGCGGCCGGCGGTGCGCCAGGCCGCGCAGGCGGCGCTCGCGGAGGAGCGCGCGGCGGCCGGAGGGGCACCCGGCTCGGGCGTCCCGGCCGACACCCGCGTCCCGACCGACACCGCCGCGCCGGTCGAGGAGGCCCCGCACCACGGCGCCCACGCCGCTCCCCGCCGGGCGCGCGGGCTGCAGTCGGTCTACGGCCCGATCATCCACTGGACCCTGAAGCACTCGGTCGTCACCGTCCTCCTGGCGCTGCTCGTGCTCGTCGGGACCGGTGCGCTGTATCCGCTGATGAAGACGAACTTCCTCGGCTCCAGCGGCCAGGACACCTTCACCGTCACCCAGACCGTCCCCGTCGGCCAGAGCCTCGATGCGCAGGACGCGACGGCGCAGCAGGCGAGCACGGCCATCCTCGGCGTCGGCGGCGTCGAGACCGTCCAGCTCACGGTCGGCTCCTCCGGCGGGCTGCAGAGCGCCTTCGGCGGAGGAGGCGGAGGCGGCAGCTCGATCCGCTACTCCGTCACCACCGACGAGTCGGCCGACCAGGAGGCCGTGCAGGCGGACGTCCGCGACGCGCTGTCGGGCGTGGCCTCGGCCGAGGACATCAGCGTCGCCGCCTCCTCCGGCTTCGGCGCCTCCTCGGACATCGAGGTCGACCTCTCGACCGCGTCGCAGAGCGACCTCCAGAGCGCGAGCGACCAGCTCCTCGAGGCCCTGCGCGGGACCGACGGGATCAGCCAGGCCGAGAGCAACCTCTCCTCCTCGCTGCCCTACATCGCGGTGCGGGTCGACCGCGACGCCGCGGCCCGGGCGGGTCTCAGCGAGGTCGCCGTGGGCACGATCGTCAGCCAGGCGCTCCAGCCCAGCCAGGTCGGCAGCGTCGTGATCGACGACCGCACCCTCTCGATCTACCTCGCCGACGGGCAGCCGCCGGCCACGGTGGACGAGCTGCGGAACCTCGAGGTGCCGACCCTCACCGGCACCGTCGCGCTCTCCACCCTCGCGGCGGTCGAGCAGACGGACGGCCCGGCGAGCATCACCACCGAGCGCGGCCAGCGCACCGCGACCCTCACCGTCACCCCGGAGGGCGACGACCTCGCCTCGGCGAACGTCGCCGTGCAGAACGCGATCGACGCGACGCCGCTCCCGGCCGGTGTCGACGCCTCCCTCGGCGGAGTGACCGCCGACCAGGCCGACGCGTTCTCGCAGCTGGGCATCGCGCTGCTGGTCGCGATCCTGATCGTCTACGTCGTGATGGTGGCGACGTTCCGCTCGCTCCTGCAGCCGCTGCTCCTGCTGGTGTCGGTGCCGTTCGCGGCGACCGGCGCGATCCTCCTGCAGGTGGTCACCGGCGTGCCGCTGGGCGTGCCGTCCCTGATCGGCGTGCTGATGCTGATCGGCATCGTCGTCACGAACGCGATCGTGCTCGTGGACCTGGTGAACCAGTACCGCGACCGCGGGATGCCGGTGCGGGAGGCGCTGCTGCACGGCACCGAGCGGCGGCTCCGGCCCATCCTGATGACCGCGCTCGCGACGATCTTCGCCCTGCTGCCGATGGCGCTCGGGATCACGGGCCACGGCGGCTTCATCTCGCAGCCGCTGGCGATCGTCGTGATCGGCGGCCTGGTGTCCTCGACGGTGCTGACCCTCGTGGTCCTGCCCGTCGTCTACAACCTGGTCGAGGGGTATCGTGAGCGGCGGCGTGCCGCCCGCGCCGGGAAGGCGTCGGCATGACGGACATCAGGGATGCGGCCGAGACGGTCGGCTCGCGCTGGCGAAGCGGACCGGAGCGCGCCACCGCGGTCCTCGACGAGATCGGTCCGGAGCGCTTCGTCGCCCGCGACTTCGGCCCGGGCACGCTCCGGCACCTCGTCCTGATCCGCTTCCGCCCGACGGCGCTGGTCGCCGAGGCGGACGAGGTCACCCGCCGCTTCCTCGCCCTGGCCGACGAGTGCGTGCGCGACGGACGGCCCTACATCGAGTCGATCGAGACCGGGCCGCAGCTGAGCATCGAGGGCGCGGGCGAGGGCTTCGACCGCGCGTTCCTGCTGACCTTCTCGTCCGAGGGCGACCTGCACTACTACCTGGGCCGGCCGGCCGTCGAGGATCCCGCGCACTGGGACCCGGCGCACGACGCGTTCAAGGAGTTCGTCGGGCCGTTCGTCGACACGGCCGGCATCGTCGCCTTCGACTTCCGGCCCGAAGCGCACTGATGGCGACTCCCGAGTTCGTGCTGCGGCTGCGCGAGCGGATCGGGACCGAGCTGCTCTGGCTCACGGGTGTGACCGCGGTGATCCTCCGCGAGGAGCCGGTGCTCGAGGTCCTGCTCGTCCGGCGCGCCGACACCGGCGCCTGGACGGCCGTCACCGGGATCATCGACCCGGGCGAGACCGTCGCCGGCACCGCCCGCCGCGAGGCGCAGGAGGAGGCGGGCGTCGAGATCGAGGTCGAGCGCCTCGTGCAGGTGCACACCCTCCCGCCGATGCAGTACCCCAACGGGGACCGCTCGCAGTACCTCGACCACGTCGTCCGCTGCCGCTGGATCTCGGGAGACGCCCACGTCGCGGACGACGAGTCGACCGAGGTCGGCTGGTTCGCGCCCGACGCGCTCCCGCCGATGTCGGACGAGCACCGCGCCCGGATCGAGCGGGCGCTGTCGGACGAGCCGGGCTGCTCGATCGACTGACGGCGGGGGTGCGCGCCGGACGAGGGCGGGGCCTCCTCCCGGGAGCGGCACTCGGATCGGGGTGGGCGCTGCTCAGACCGGTCGCGCGAAGCAGAGCACCGCGTCGTCGCCGACGTGGGCTCCGAATCCGTCGATCGCCGTGAAGCCGAGCGCGTCGGCCGCAGGGGCGAGCGCCGGAGCGGCGGCCAGGCGGAGCGTGCGGATCCGCTGCACGCGCGCCCACGACTCCGCCGCCGCGACGAGCCGTCGGGCGACTCCCGTGCGCCGGTGGACGGAGGCGACGACGAGCTCCAGCACCTCGGCGAAGTCGTCCGGGCCGGGAGCGAGCACCAGCACTCCGGCCGCCGCTCCGTCGATCCGGGCGACCAGGACACGGGCGTTCGGGGGCGGGACCGCGGCGAGGAGGCCCTCCGCTCCGGCTGCGTCCTCGAGGCGGACGACGACTCCGCTCACGAGTCGAGGCGGGCGCGGAGGAACTCGACGACCCGCGCCCGCAGCGCGTCGTCGAGCAGCGCGATCGAATGCAGCGAGCCGGGGAGGACGAGGAGGTCGACGCTCGCTCCCGCTCCGCGCAGCGCCTCGGCGAAGCGGGTCGACTGGCTGAGCGCGACCCGCTCGTGCGCCGCGTGGGCGATGAGGAACGGCGGCTCGGAGCCGTCCACCTGCGCGAGGGGCGAGGCGGCGGTCGCGGCCGGGCAGGAGGCGAGGTCCGCGCAGTCGAGGTAAGTGCGCACGGCGGCCGCGACTCCGACCACCGGGTCGTCGTCGGCGAGGCCGGCGGCGCTGAGGTCGGAGGGGCCGCTCAGGTCGACCACGGCGGCCAGGCGCGACGAGGTCGCCGGCAGCGTGCCGAGCAACGAGGCGAGAGTGCCGCCGGCCGAGCCGCCGAACGCCGCCACCCGCTCCGGATCGATGCCGAAGCGCGCGGTCTGCTCCGGCTCGAGCAGCCAGTCGAGAGCGGCCGTCACGTCGTCGAGCTGCGCGGGGAACACGGCGGCGGGTGCGAGGCGGTAGTCGACCGAGACGGCGACGAACCCCTCCGATCCCAGCCACTGGCAGATCGGACGCCAGTTCGCGTCGGCCTTGCCTCCGCGGGCCCAGCTGCCGCCGTGCACGACGAGGACGGCGGGCCGCGGCTGCGCCGACGGGGCGGGGGAGGAGCAGACGTCGACGCTCTGCCCGGTGCTCTCGTCGTAGACGACGTCGGCCGTCACATCCACGCCGGACCAGTCGGGACCGGGTGCCGCTCCCAGCGCCTGCGCCACCGGCTCCGACACGGGAGTCGTACTCGCGCAGCCCGTGAGGAGCAGTACGAGGGCGGCCAGGACCGCGGCGACGCGTCGCGGGGATCGGGTGGGCTCGCGCATGAGTGCGATCAGCGTACGGGGTGCCCGGCGCCCCGCAGGCGGCACCCCCGCGATCAGGGGGTGCGGGGCTCGCGCTGCAGCCGGACCAGGACGACCCCCGCGAGGATCAGCGCGCCGCCGCCGAACTGGATCGGCGCGGGCAGCTCCCCGAGGATCAGCCACGCGGCCGCGATCGAGAACAGCACTTCCGTCAGTCCGACGAAGGAGGCGATCCGCGTGCCGAGACGGCGTCCGCCCTCGATCCCGAGCAGATACGCCAGCACCGTCGACATGCCGAGGATCACGCCCGCGGGGAGCAGCCAGCTGACCTCCGCTCCGACGAACACCACCTCGCCGAACGTCGCGCGCAGCGGCGTGACACCGAGCGCCCCGAGGGCCAGCAGGATCGCGGCGCCGACCGTCATCGCCCCCGCCGTGAGCGCGATCGGCGGCAGCTCCGGATCCACGCGGCCGGCGATGACGTAGTAGACGCACAGGCCGAGCGAGGCGGTCAGCGCCCAGGCGATGCCGACCAGCTCGGGCGCGGACTCGCCGGACAGGTCGAGCACGAGCACCAGGCCGCCGAGCGCGAGAGCGGAGCCGGCGAGGGTGGAGCGGCCGGGGTGCCGGCGGGTGCGGGCCCAGGCGAAGAGGACGAGGAACACCGGCGCGAGGTACTCGATCAGCAGGGCGACGCCGACCGACATGTGCTCGATCGCGCTGTAGAAGCAGAGCTGCGCGGCGATCACGGCGAACACCCCGTAGAGGGCGATCGTGCCGAGGTTGCGGCGGAGCACGGGCCAGCGGCCGCGGAGGGAGAGGACCGCCGGGATCGCGAGGATCAGGGCCGCGCCGCCCGCCCGCCAGAGGACCGCGGACGCCGGCGTCCAGCCCGCCTCCAGGAGCGGCTTCACGAACGGCCCGCCCAGACCGAACGCCGCCGACGCGGCCAGCGCTGCGACCAGGCCGGAGCCGAGGCGCCGTGCAGGCGCGGGCGCGCTCGCGGCGGGGAGGGTGACGGCGGCGGTGCTCTCGGCGGTCATGGCCGGCTCCTTCAGGAGTCAAAAGGATTACACTCGTGACAGCGAGCTGATCGCACACTACTGAGCCGCACTGTCAGGAGTCAACATGGTGTTCGCCTATGACGTCGAGGCGTCGCTGACCTCCACCGCCACCCTCGTCAACACGCTCCCCGAGCTCTCGCCGTCCGGCGAGGACGAGATGGCGACGATCGAGCAGCTGGACGACTTCCTCCTCGAGAACAGGTACACGGGCAGCCGCGACGGATCGGCCGAGGAGCTGGAGGCCGTGCGGGCGATCCGCTCCTCCCTCCGCACCCTCTGGCTCACGCGGGCCGAGGAGGACCTCGTCCCCGTCGTCAACGGGATGCTCGACTCCGGCCGCGCCCTCCCGCAGCTGGTGCGGCACGGACCCTACGGCTGGCACCTCCACGCGACGCGCGACGAGAGCCCGCTCGCCACCCGCGTCCTGGTCGAGGCCGCCATGGCGTTCGTCGACGTGATCCGCGGCGACGAGCGCGAGCGGATCCGCGTCTGCGCGGCGGAGGACTGCGAGGCGGTGCTCGTGGACTTCTCGCGCAACCGCTCGAAGCGCTACTGCGACACGGGCAACTGCGGGAACCGCGCGAACGTGGCCGCATACCGGGCTCGGCGGGCGTCGCAGTGACGGGCGGGGCGGCGTGACGGGCGCGGCGGTGGGCGGCACGCCCTAGCCAGGCTCCCGGGCCGCGTGTAGACTCGCTCGGTCGGCTCTTGACACCGCGCGTTCTCGTGCGGATGGGTTTGTTAGTCAAGTGGGCCGAGTCTCCGACAGTCGTCGTGAGACGAATCACATGTGTGAATCGGCCCCGGTCAACGACTCGCCCGGGTTCTCCCCCTGCTGCCCTGCAGCAGTCCAGCGCACGGACGCCCCACACGACGGGGCTCCTCCGGCGTCGCCTCCTCGCGCACGACCTGAACCCAGGAAGAACTGCCATGCCCAAGAACAAGAAGCCCGCCGGCGGACGTCCGGCCAAGAACTTCGAGCCCAACCGCTTCGGTGCCTCGAGCGGCAAGTCGCAGCTCGGCGGCCGCTCGCGCTTCCCGGGCGCCAAGCCCGGCTCCCGCAGCGAGGGCCACCGCGGCTTCCGCGCCGTCGACGAGAACGCCCACAAGAAGGCCCGCTGGAACGCCGACGAGCGCGCTGAGCGGGCCACCGAGCGCGCCGATCGCCCCGCCCGCGGGAACGACCGCGACGAGAGGCCCTCGCGCGGATACGACCGCGATGCGCGTCCGGCCCGTTCGAACGACCGCGACGAGCGTCCGGCCCGCGGATACGACCGCGATGCGCGTCCGGCCCGCTCGAACGATCGCGACGACCGTCCGGCGCGTTCCTTCGACCGCGACGACCGTCCGGCGCGTTCCTTCGACCGGGGCGACCGTCCGGCGCGCTCCTTCGACCGCGATGCGCGTCCGGCCCGTTCGAACGACCGCGATGACCGTCCGGCCCGTTCGAACGACCGCGACGAGCGTCCGGCCCGTTCCTACGGGCGCGACGAGCGTCCGGCGCGTTCCTTCGACCGGAGCGACCGTCCGGCGCGTTCCTTCGACCGCGATGCGCGTCCGGCCCGTTCGAACGACCGTGACGACCGTCCGGCCCGCTCCTACGGGCGCGACGACCGGCCCGCCCGCACCGGCGAGCGCGACGAGCGCCCTTCGCGGGGCTACGACCGCAGCGAGCGTCCCGCCCGCTCGTTCGACCGCAGCGACCGCCCGACCCGCTCCTTCGACCGGGACGCGCGTCCCTCGCGCGGCCACGACCGCGGCGACCGCCCGACCCGCTCGTTCGACCGCGACTCCCGGCCCTCGCGCCGCGACTCCGGCTCGGACTTCTACCCCAGCCGCGACGCCCGCGCGCCGCACCAGGCCGACGACGTCGTGCTCGAGCGCCTCGAGGCGACGGCCACGCTCGCCGTCGACGTCGAGGGCGTCACCTTCGGCGACCTGGGTCTGGGCGGCAACATCGTCCGGATGCTGACCGAGCTCGGAGCGGCCGCGCCGTTCCCGATCCAGGCCGCGACCATCCCCGAGGTGCTCGCAGGCAAGGACGTCCTCGGCCGCGGCAAGACCGGCTCCGGCAAGACGATCGCCTTCGGCGCCCCCGTCGTCGAGCGACTGATGGAGAACAACGGAGCGAAGGGCCGCAAGCCGGGCCGCGCTCCGCGTGCGCTCATCCTCGCGCCGACCCGCGAGCTCGCCATGCAGATCGACCGGACGATCCAGCCGATCGCCCGCTCCGTCGGCCTGTTCACGACGACCATCTACGGGGGCGTCCCCCAGTACAAGCAGGTCGGTGCTCTCCAGCGCGGAGTCGACATCGTCATCGCGACGCCGGGCCGCCTCGAGGACCTCGTCGAGCAGGGCCGCCTCGACCTCTCGAACATCACCATCACGGTGCTCGACGAGGCCGACCACATGTGCGACCTGGGCTTCCTCGAGCCGGTGCAGCGGATCCTCCGCCAGACCGCCGACGGAGGTCAGCGCCTGCTGTTCTCGGCCACGCTCGACAAGGGCGTCGCGACGCTCGTCGACGAGTTCCTGGTCGAGCCGAGCGTCCACGAGGTCGCCGGAGAGGACCAGGCCTCCTCGACCATCGACCACCGGGTGCTCCTGATCGAGCACCGCGACAAGGCCGAGATCATCGAGCAGCTCGCCGCTCGCCAGGGCAAGACGCTGATCTTCGCCCGCACCCGCGCGTTCGCGGAGCAGCTCGCCGAGCAGCTCGACCACGCGGACATCCCCGCGACGAGCCTCCACGGCGACCTCAACCAGTCGCGCCGCACCCGCAACCTCGCGCTGCTCACCAGCGGACGCGTCGACGTGCTGGTCGCGACCGACGTGGCCGCGCGCGGCATCCACGTCGACGACATCGACCTGGTGATCCAGGCCGACGCTCCCGACGAGTACAAGACGTACCTCCACCGCTCCGGCCGCACCGGCCGCGCGGGCAAGACGGGCACGGTCGTGACGCTCATCACGCGCAACCGCCGCCGCCGCATGGAGGAGCTGCTCGACCGGGCCGAGATCGAGGCCGAGATGATCGAGGCCCGCCCCGGCGACAGCGTCCTGCGCGAGATCAGCGCCCCGGCCGAGTAGCGCGGCCCGCACGACGAGAGGCGCGGACCCCCGTATCGGGGTCCGCGCCTCTTTCCGTGTGTCCCGAGGGGTCGTCGTGCCGGGGACGAGCAGGCGCTGTGCTTCTCGCCGTTCAGGTCTCGTGGCGGGAGGGTCCCGACCGGGGAGGCCGCCGCTCCGCCCGCATCACCGCCCCCGCGCGCAGGAACGCCGAAGGGCGGACACCTCGCGGTGCCCGCCCTTCGGCGTTCGTCAACGGCCGGAGCCGCTGAGGGGTATTAGCTGGCCGGGGGGGTCAGCACGGTGTCGATGAGGTAGACGGTCGCGTTGGCGGTCTGGACGCCACCGCAGATGACGGACGCGTCGTTGACCTTCAGGTCGTCGCCGGAACCGGTGACGGTGAGGTTGCCGCCCTGGACGGTGGCGTGGTCGCCGGCGATCGCGTCAGGGGCGATCTGGCCGGGGACGACGTGGTAGGTGAGGATCGAGGACAGCGTGGCGGCGCCCTCGGGGGTCTTGAGGGAGTCGACGGTCGCGGCGTCGAGCTTGGCGAACGCGTCGTCGACGGGGGCGAAGACGGTGAACTCGCCGCTGTTCAGCGTGTCGACGAGGTTGACGTCGGGGTTGAGGCCACCGGAGACCGCAGCGGTCAGGGTGGTCAGCAGCGGGTTGTTCGACGCGGCGGTCGCGACGGGGTCGAGCGACATGCCCTCGACCGAGCCGGCGCCGTCCGGGACCTGCTCGGCGTAGGCGGCACAGCCGGGGCCGACGAGGTTCGCGGCCGGGTCCATGGTCGCCATGGGGGTCGAGGAGGCGGAGGCCGACGAGGTGGCCATCGGGGTCGACATCTCGGTCGCCGCGTCGCTGGCGGCGGTGGTCGAGCCGCTTCCGCTCGAGCAGGCGGTGAGGCCGAGGGCGGCGGTGCCCAGCAGGGCGAATGCGGCGAGGGCGGAACGCTTGGTGGATCGCATGGGATTACTCCTTCGTGAGACGGCCCCCACTCGATGCGGAGGACCTGTTCTGTGTGGACCGTGTCGCGGCCGTTGACAGGTGTTCGGAGCCCTCCCTGCGGGGGTTTGGATTTCTTTCGGTGATCTAGGTAACGGCTTCGTAACGGCAGGGAACCGGGAGCCGGCGGGGTGCTCCGCGGAGTCGATTACCCTGGAGGCGTCGCGCGCACGCGTCGACGCGACGAGGAGAGGACGGGCGAGTGCAGACCCGAGGCGCACGAGTGGCTCGCGGCATCGCCGCCGCTCTCGCCGCGACCACCACGGCCGCCGCCTCCCACACGCTCGCGGGCGCCGAGACCCCCGCTCCCGCAGTCCTCGCCCTCGCCGCGGCGTTCGCCGTCGTCGTCTGCGTCCTCCTCTCGGGGCGCCGCCTCTCCCTCCCTCGGCTGACCGCCTCCGTCCTCGTCAGCCAGATCGCCTACCACGGGCTCTTCCTCGTGACGGGCAGCGGAGGAGAGGTGAGCGTGGTCGGCACGACGGGCACCGGCGCGCACTTCCACGACGGATCGACCATCGAGCTGATCGCCGGCGGAGGCGGGCACGCGGCTCATGCTCCGCTGATGCTCGTCGCCCACCTCGCTGCGGCCGCGCTCACGGTCGCGGCACTGCGGCACGGCGAGCGCCTGTTCTGGACTCTCGGAGCCGGCCTGCAGCGCGTCGTCGTCCGGATCGTCACCCGTGCGTCCGCCCCGGTCCTCGCGGGGGCTCCGGGCGTTCCTCCGACGAACGCGGCCGAGCCGCGGTCGCCCCTCATCTTCGACACGGTGCTCTCGATCCTCAGGCACCGCGGCCCGCCGCTGCGCGCCCTGCGCGCCGCCTGACGTCCCTCCCGCGCGGGAGCGGCTCAGGTCGGTGCTCCCGCGCGCACCGCGAATCCGCGCTGCGTCCTGACCTTCCGGCCCACGGCCGGACCTCCCCAAGGACACGACTGTCATGAACCGCTCTTCTTCTGCTGTTTCTTCTTCCTCCCGCCTCCGCCTCGTCGGCAGTGGCGCTCTCGTCGCCGCCGGATCCGTCGCGCTGGCTCTCAGCGCACCGGCCGCGGCCAGCGCTCACGTGACCGCGGCGGCGAGCAGCACGGCCGCCGGCTCGTATACGGTGGTCACGTTCTCGCTCGCCCACGGCTGCGAGGGCTCGCCGACGACGGGACTCACGATCACGATGCCCGACGGCATCAACTCGGTCAGCCCCACGATCAACCCGAACTGGGACGTCGTGAAGAACGAGGTCGCGATCGCCGACCCGGTCACGGACTCCCACGGCAACACCGCCACCCAGCGGGTCTCGGACGTGGTCTACACGGCGAAGACGCCCCTCGCCGACGGCTACCGCGACACGGTCGCCCTCCAGCTGCAGCTCCCCGAGGACGCAGCGGGCTCCACGCTCGAGTTCCCTGTGCTGCAGACCTGCGAGACGGGCAGCACCGCGTGGGACCAGCCGACCGTCGACGGCCAGGACGAGCCCGAGCTGCCCGCACCCACCGTCGCAGTGACCGCCGCGGAAGCGGGATCCGGTCACGGGGGCGGACACGACGACGACGGCGACGGTGACGACGCGGTCGCGACCACCGCCTCCGCGACGACCGCCACGAGCGGCGACGACGTGCTCGCCCGCATCCTCGGAGTCGGCGGGCTCGTCGTCGGTGCGGTCGGCGTGGCCGTCGGGCTCGCCTCCCGCCGGCGCGGACCCCGGGCGTCGGCGTGACCCGTCGCAGGGCCCTGGTCGCCGCCACCGCGATCGGGCTGCTCGGCTCGATCGCGGTGGCGGCGCCCGCCAGCGCGCACAACTACCTCGTCTCGACGACTCCCGCGGCGGACTCGACGGTGACAGAGCAGCCGGGAACGCTGGTGCTGACGACGAACGACGACCTGCTCGTCCTCGGGACGGACGGGACGGCGGCGGCTCTGCGCGTCGTCGGGCCGGACGGGCTGTACTACGGCGACGGCTGCGTCAGCGTCGTCGGGCCGGAGGCGTCGATGCCGCTCGAGCTCGGTGCTGCGGGGGAGTACGAGGTGACCTGGCAGGTCGTGTCGACGGACGGGCACCCCGTCTCGGGTCAGTACGCCTTCGACTGGGCGCCGGCCGACGGCGCTGCGCTCGCCGACGGGTCGGACTCGATCCCGGACTGCAACGGGACCGTCGCGGTCTCGGGAGGCGGAGCCGAGACCGCCGATGAGGCCCGGACGGAGTCGGGATCGGATCCGGCACTTCTCGGCGACGTGCTCTGGATCGGCGGCGCTCTCGCCGCAGTCGCCGCCGCCATCGGGGTGACCCTGCTGGTGCTGCGGCGCCGACCCCGCGATTGAGTCTCGCGAGCCTCCTCGGACCCTCGCCGGTCAGCGCAGGAGGCTCGCGAGAGGCCCCTCGCCGAGACCGGTGAGGACGGCCGCCGCGTCCTCGTAGACGGCGACGGCCCCGGCTTCGCGGAGTTCGTGCTCCGAGGTGCCGCCGGACAGGACTCCCACCGTCGCGAGGCCCGCGCGCTCGGCGGCCAGGACGTCCCAGGTCGCGTCGCCGACCATGACGGCGCGGTCGGCGGAGACCCCCGCTCGGTCCAGCGCGATCGAGATCAGGTCGGGTGCGGGCTTCGCCGTGGAGACGTCCGCTCCGCTCGTGACGGCGTGGACGGACCCGCCGAAGTCGAGGACGTCGAGAAGAGCGTCGAGCTCGTTCTGCGGCGCCGAGGTGGCGAGGACGACGCGGACGCCTCGACCGACGAGCGTCGCGACGAGCTCGCGAGCGCCCGGCAGAGGAACGATGCGGGCCGTCGTCTCGGCGTAGTTCTTCGTGTGCAGCGACTTCACCAGCGCACGCCGCTCCTCCTCCACCTCGTCCTCGAGGAGCATGTCGAGCAGCTCCGACGAGTCGGCGCCGATCGCCCGCTGGATCCGCCAGGCGGGGACGACGAGATCGGCCTGCCAGAAGGCGCGCGACCACGCCTCGACGTGGAGGAAGTTCGTGTCGGCGAGGGTCCCGTCGATGTCGAAGAGGACCGCGGCGGGCGCGACGGGGGTGTCGTTGTCAGCTGTCATCCGCTGAACAGTACGCGCCGGGTGCGGCGCCCCGTACCCCCCTTGACGCAGGCCGTCGACGACGTCAGGAAGCTGTCACGTCCGGAAGCTGCCGCGGCGCCTCAGGTCGCCGTTCCCCCGCCGTTCCGGGCCGGCGGCGGGCTCTCGATGGCAGCAGAGGGCATGCCCGGAAGCTGACGTTGTGGCCCCCTCGAGGGTCGGCGAGTCTCGATCCACAGGCCGACGAGGATCCCTTCCTCTCCGGCACGGACCACCGGAACGAGGGACAGCCCATGTCGAAGACCCGCCAGCTCCTGATCACTGCCGCCGTGGCGGTGGGACTCGCGACCGCCGCCGCCGGACCGGCCTCGGCGGATGCGCTCAGCGCCGCGAGCCTGCAGCAGGTGCAGGACGTGCAGGACACGCAGCACGTGCAGCAGCTCGAGCGGATCGTCGAGCGCGTCGTCCCCGGCGTCGTCCGTCCGCAGATCTGGGACTGGTGAGCCGCAGGCCCCGTCCCTCCGACCCGCGTCCCTCCGACACAGAACGAAGGAAGAGCATGAGCATCCTGCAACGACCGGCAGCCGCACCGCAGACGGCGGGCCGCTCCTCGGACGGCGACGTCGTCGTCGTCGAGGGTCTGGTGAAGACGTACGGCGAGTTCCGTGCGGTCGCAGGTCTCGACCTCCGGGTCGGTCGCGGCGAGGTCTTCGGCCTCCTCGGTCCCAACGGCGCCGGCAAGACCACCACGATCGACCTGCTGGTGGGGCTGCGTCGCCCGAGCGCCGGCTCCGTCCGCATCCTGGGTCTCGATCCTGCGGCCGACCGGGCCGCCCTCACCGCCCGCGTCGCCGTGCAGCCGCAGGAGGCGAGCCTCTACGACACTCTGAGCGTCGCCGAGACGCTGCGCCTGTTCGCCTCGCTGCACACCGCACCGCGGCCGGTCGCCGAGATCGCCGAGCGGATCGGCCTGGCCGACCAGGCCGGGGTGCGCGTGAAGCGGCTCTCGGGCGGCCAGCGCCGGCGCCTCCTGCTCGGCGTCGCCCTGATCGGCGATCCTGAGCTGGTGGTGCTGGACGAGCCCTCGGCCGGCCTGGATCCGGCGGCGCGTCAGAGTCTCTGGAGCCTGATCGCCTCGCTCCGCGAGCGGGGCACCACGGTCGTCGTCACCACGCACCACATGGACGAGGCGAGCGTGCTCTGCGACCGCGTCGCGATCGTCGTCGACGGCGCGATCGTCGCCGTCGGCGCCCCCGAGGAGCTGGTGCGCCAGCGCTCCGCGCATCGCCGGGTGTCGTTCACGCTCCCGCTCGAGGCCGCTCCGGACGCGCTGCTGGCTCATCCGGGGGTCGTCTCGCTCGAGACCTCGCCCGGCGCCGACGAGCAGCGCGTGGAGGTCGTGACCAGCGACTCCGACGATCTGATCGCCCACCTGACCACCGCCGGCTGGCGGCCCCGCGACCTGACCGTCGCGACCCGGACACTCGAGGACGTGTTCCTCGCACTCGCCGAGACGAGCGATTACGAGTCCCGCTCCCGCGGGACGAAGCGGAAGGGACGGAAGAACCGATGACCGCCACTCTCGAGGCCCCGCCGCGCTCCGCGCTGGCCGAGCTGAGCCTGACCAACGCGCGCGAGCTGCTCCGCGACGGGAAGACGATGTTCTTCCTCCTGTTCTTCCCGCTGTTCTTCCTGGGGCTGTTCTGGTTCCTGGCGAACACGATCGATGCGGAGTCGCCCCGGCCCGTGGTGACGGTGGCGGAGTCGTCCGGCAGCGCCGCGCTCGTCGACCGGCTCGAGGCCGACGGCTTCACCGCGACCGAGGCGGCTCCGGGCACGACCGCCCCGGGGTCGACGGCGATCGTCACCGTGCAGGAGGGCGGCGCGACCGTGCTGCTCGACGCGCAGGAGAAGCCGCAGTGGCGCGGCCTGGTCGACAGCGTCGCCGCCGCGGGGATCGCGCGGACGAGCATCTCGGCGGGCTACAGCGACGGCACGGCGGTCTTCGATCCGCTGCGCAACAGCCTCGCCTCGATCGTGATGGTCTCGTTCCTCACCCTGGCTCTGCTCGGCACCGCCGTGCCCGTCGTGGGTCTGCGCGGCAAGGGGACTCTGCGCCTGCTCGGCACCACTCCGCTGCGGCGCTCGACGTTCATCCTGTCGCAGTCGCCGGCCCGGTTCCTGCTCGGAGTGGCGCAGCTGGCTCTCGTGATCGCGGTCACCGCGGTACTGGGCTACCTCAGCCCGGCCGCCGTGCCCCGGCTGATCGTGACGGCCCTGATCGGCCTGACCATGCTCTTCGCGATCGGCTACCTGATCGGCTCGCGGGCCTCGAACTCGGAGGCGACCACCACCGTGGTCTCGCTGCTGATCCCCGTGGCGCTGATGCTCTCCGGGTCCGTCATCCCGCTCAGCGTGTTCCCTCCCGAGGTCCAGGCGGTCGTCTCCTGGCTGCCGACGACGGTGCTCGCGAACGCCCTCTCGGTCGATCTGGTCGGAGCGGTGGACGCCGTGGACATCGGGGTCGCCTGGGGCGTCATGGCCGCGGTCGCGGCGCTCGCCGCAGGACTGGCGACCGTGCTCTTCCGCTGGGACCAGGGGGAGAAGCGATGACCGGCGCGCAGCACGACCTCGGCCGTCTCGCCGATCTCGACCGCCTCGTCGGCCCGCTCGGAGTCGTCCACGGAGTCGACCGGCTGCCCAACCAGCCCGGTGAACCCGGCTTCCCGATCTACGTCGCGCAGATCGGCGACCTCTCGCCCGTCTCGCCGAACGTCCGGGAATCGACCCGCGGAGCCTCCACTCGCGGCGGGATCGACGGCGCCGGCGGCGCCCTCGACCCCGAGAAGGCCTCCCGCCTCTGCCTCGCTGAGGCGATCGAGCGCTACGCGTCGTGCTTCGTCCCCGAGGACCAGCTGATCTGGGCCGCATCGGACGAGCTCGGCGACGAGGGCATCGACCTGCGCCGCTTCCCGCAGTGCTCGGAGGCGGAACTCGCCCACCCGCGCTCGATCCACGCCCCGGTCGACACGACCGCGCCCCTCCGCTGGACGCGCGGCTGGTCGCTGACCCGTTCGCGGCCCGTGTACGTGCCGGCCGTCTCCACCTGGCTGCACATCCCGGCCCGGACGCCGACCGAGCGCTTCACGATGCCGATCTCGACCGGATGCGCGACCCACACGTCGCTCGCTCAGGCCGTGATCAACGGGCTCAGCGAGGTCATCGAGCGCGACTCGATCGCCCTCACCTGGCTGCAGCGGATCCCGTGGCCGCAGCTCGACATCGACGTCGACGACGAGCGCCTCGCGCCGTTCCTCGAGCGCTACCGCACCAGTCACGTGCAGACCCGCTTCTACGACGCGACGACCGACGTCGGCGTGCCGACCTTCTACTCCGTCGACGTCACTCCCGAGAACGAGGTGCTCGGCCAGCTCGTGATGTGCAACACCTCACTCGACCCGGTCGACTCGGTCGCCAAGATGCTCCGGGAGTCCGCGTCGTCGCGCATCGCCATGCAGGCCTCGCGCGGCCGGCCCGACGACGTCGCCGACTTCACATCGGTGTTCCACGGAGCCAGCTACATGGGTGAGCCGCAGCGGATCCGCGACTACGACTTCCTGCTCACCTCGACTGCGACGCGCCGGCTGTCCGAGATCCCGTCGCAGCTCCGCGGCGACCCCGAGACCGAGCTGCACGGCATGGTCGAGCGTCTCGACGCCATCGGCGCCGAGGTGGTCGTGGTCGAGATCACGACCGAGGAGGCGCGGGCAGCCGGCTTCCGCGTGGTCCGGGTGATCGTGCCCGAGCTGATGCCGCTCTCGTTCGTGCACACCGGCCGCTACCTCGCCCACCCCCGCCTCTACGAGGCCCCCGTCGCGATGGGATATCCCGCCGCCGACGAGGCCGGCCTCAATCCGCTCCCGCAGCCGTTCGCCTGACCCGGCCCGGCAGATCAAGGACGACATCATGAGAGTTCACCTCCTCGCCTCGGGCGATGCGGCCCAGGCCGTCGCGGACCGCCTCACTGCGGTGCTGCACGCCGCGGGCGACGTCACCGCGACCGACCGGGTCACCGCCGACCGCGGCCTCGACCCCTCCTACTGGCCGCACCCCGATCTGCGGATCACTCTCGCCTGGCGCGAGTCGGCAGCGCTCTTCGAGGCCGTCGACCGCTCCTCCGTCGAGACGGGTGTGCCCACCACCCAGGCCGTCCTCGTCCACCCCCGGCTCCGGGTCGGCCCGACCCTCGTGCCGGGCGGCTCGGGCGGCCCGTCCGACACGATCGGCGGCTGCCAGCGCTGCCTCGAGCGGCGCCAGCGGCAGCACGACGGCGGTCTCGAACGTGCGGAGGCACTGTGGCGCCGCTACGCCGACGATCCGTCCGCGGGCCCCGTCGGGCACCTTCCGCAGCACGTCTCGGTCGCCGTCGCTCTGCTCGCCGGCATCGCGACCGCCGTGCGGGAGGGGCGCGTCGCCGAGGAGCGCAACGTCGTCCGCACGGTGCACCTGCTGAACGGCACCACCCACCGCACCGAGCTGATCCCTGTGCACGGCTGCGAGCGCTGCGGAGTGCCCCGGCCCGACTCCACCTGGTCGGCGCTGGCGACCGAGCTCGCCGCCCTCGGCGCGACCGACCGGAGGAGTGTCCACCATGTCTGAATCCGGAGTGCTCGGGGCCGAGGCGATGGGCGTCGCCGCGCTGACCGATCCGCAGTTCCGCCTCCCGCGGCGCCCGCGGCTGGCCCCCGGCCTGGTCGTCGTCCCCGGCGACGATGGCGTGCTCGTCGAGGGAGGGCCGACCCGGCAGCTGCTCGGCGGCCGTGCGGCCGGCGCCGTGCTCGGCGCTCTGCTGCCGCTGCTCGACGGCTCCCGCTCGATCGAGGAGCTCGCCGCGGAGACCGGGCGGGCGCTGCGGGCGACCCACTCGGCCGTCGCTCTGCTCTACGCCAGCGGTCTGCTCGAGGACGCCCAGGGCGCCCCCGACGTCACCGGCGCGGACCCCGCCGCACTGGCCTTCTACTCCCGCTCGATCGATTCGACCCGGGTGAACGCCTCCGGCGCCGAGGCCGTGCAGCGGCTGCGGACCAGCCGGGTGCTCGTCGCAGCCGGACCGACCGCGTCCGGACTCGCCGAGGAGCTGACCGCGGAGCTGCGACTCACCGAGATCGGCGAGGTCCGACTCGCCGAGCCGGGCACCGCCTCCGTCGATGGTCGGAGTCTGCTGATCCTCGTCGGCGACTCCGCACCGCTGCGCAGGGACGCCGAGCGCGCCGCCGCCGCCGGCGTGGGCGTGCTGCCGGTCCGGCTGCGCGGGCGCCGGCTGTACTACGGGCCCTACGTCGATCCCTCCTACACCGCACGGTTCGACGACATCGCCGACCAGATCGCGGCGGAGACCCACGACGACCCGAGCGCCCTGGACCACCCGCTGGCCGCCGCTCTCGTCGCCGCTGACGTCGCCGCCCTGCTCTCGCGGGTCGGGACGCCGCTGTCGCAGCAGTCTCTCGTGCGGCTCGACCTCGAGACCCTGGTGCAGGACCGACTGGTGGCGGTGCCGTCGACACCCGACGGGATCCCGCTCGCCTACGCCTTCGAGGCGTCGACTGCGTTCCCGCCGCGCGCCCTCGCCTCGCCGAAGGACCACCAGGTCCACTACAAGCAGTCGAACATCGTGCTGCAGCGCGACTCCAAGCGCTGGCCGAGCGCGCGCACCGTGGCGCTGGCCGAGCGCGAGACCGAAGGGTCCGCGTTGACCGCCGGCGTCCTCGCCGACCTCGTGATCCGCACCGCGGGCAACCGCGAGAGCGGCACCCCGCGAGAGGGCAAGGTGCACCGCTGGGCCGCCTCCGGGGGCAACCTCGGCTCCGTGCAGGCCGCAGTGCTCGCCCGGAGAGTGGCGGGGCTGCCGGCGGGCGTCTACGGCTACCAGCGCGGGGACGACACCTGGGCCGAACTGCCCTGGGCCGACCCCGAGGCCCGCATCGCCGGAGCCGATCCCGACGCCGACGCCGTGCTGGTGCTCACCGGTGCGCTCGGCCGGGTGGCGTCGAAGTACGCCGCCTTCGCCTGGCGCATCGTCCACCTCGATGCGGGGGTCGCTGTGACCCACGCACGACTCCTGGCGGCGCAGCACGGACTGCGTGCCGACGCAGCTCCGGCCTGGGACGACGCCGCGATCGGCCGCCTCCTCGGCATCGACCTCGACGCCGAGCCGGTGACGGCCGTCGTGTCGCTGCACGCCGCCGCCGCATCCACCACGACCGGAGGTACCGCGCGATGACCACGATCCCGACGCCGATGAGGGGGCTCCGCGCCCAGCACGAGCTGATCGGCGAGCTGCAGCAGAGCGTGCGGCTCTCGCCCGCCGCCCTCGCCACCCGCCCGTCGCCTGCGGCCCCCCGCCGCCCGCGAGTGCAGGGGGTGCGGCCGACCGGCCTGCCGACCGTTCCCGTCAGACGGGACGCGACCCCGCGCCTCCACAGCCTCGACGAGGTGCTCGAGCGCCGCGAGTCGGTGCGGTTCTACCGCGAGCAGTGGGTCGATGCCGAGGCCGTCGCGCAGATCGTGCGGGCGGGGCACCTGGCCGATGCGTCCACGTGGCCGGGCGAGGCGGAGGCGGGACTCGGCATCGAGCTGCTCGTCGCCGCGCGGCGCATGACCGGCTCGTCACCCGCGATCCTCCGGCTCGACGGCGACGAGTTCGTGCCGCTCGCCGAGCTCGACGAGGAGAGCGCCGACGACCTGGTGCTGCAGATCGAGTACGCCTGGTCGCCCGTCATCCTCATCGCGATCGCGCCGCTCGCCGATGCGCTCGAGCGCTGGGGCGACCACGGCGAGCGCTTCGTCAACACGCGCGCCGCCGCGGCCGTCACGGCGGCGCTGCACGAGGCCGCGGGACTCGGACTCGCGGGCAGCCCCTTCGCGGGCTTCCTCACCTCTGGACTTCGTCGACTCCTCGATGTCGACGGCTACGCGAACGCCCAGCTGTTCGCCGCCTCCCTCGGCCATCCGGCCGTGGAGGGCGACATCGTCACCACCACCACCACCACCACCGGAAGGACCGCATCATGACCGCACTCCCCGCCTCCTCGTCCTCGGACGACGACCTGTTCTCGGTCGACATCGAGGCCCTCGATGTCGCCGAGCTGCCGGGCGACGCCGCCCTGGCGTCGCTGAGCTCGGGCTCGACGGTCGGCTCGGCCTCGTGCCCCGCCTCGTCGGCCTCGACCCTCGGCACCGTCGGCTGCTTCGGCTGAGCCGCGCCGGCACTGCTCCTCACTCACTCCTCCCACGACGAAAGGACCACTCCCATGGACGACCTCACCTCACAGGACCTCGACGGCGACTTCGGCGTCGACGAGCTCGACGCTCAGACCGCTCTGGGCACCTGGGGCTCCGCCGGCACGTTCAGCTCGGCCTCCTGCCCGGCCTCGACGGCGAGCTCGGGCGGATCCGCCTCCTCGTTCGGCTGATCGCCGACATCCGCACCACCCACCGCATCACCCTTCGAAAGGACACACCATGACTCAGAACGCCAGCGAGAACCAGGACCTCTTCGCCGACGACCTCCTCGCGCACGACCTCTCCGTCGAGGAGCTCGACAACCAGGTGGCAGCCGGTTTCACCACCGCGGGCTCGTTCGCGACCGGCGGCTCGGCGTCCTGCCCGGCCTCCTCGGCCTCGACCGGCAGCTCCTTCTCGAGCGCCGGCGACTGACCCGTCGTGCCGCCCGCTCCACCGCGGGCGGCACGACCACCCTCTCCACCCTCCCCTCAGCATCCGTTCGAAACGAGGAACAGCGTGAGCACCACGACCACTGTCCGCGGCACCGCCTCCGCACTGGAGGACGCGCCCGTGGACTGGTTCCGCGACAGCCGCCCGCGCCTGCGCGCCGACGCGGAGCTTCTCGCCGGCCTCGACGACAAGCCCCTCCTGCACATCGGGGCGTCGGGCCGCTACATCGCGATCGGCCGCGAGGTCGTCCCCCTCCTGCCGCTGTTCGACGGCAGTGCCGCCGGATCCGAACTCGTCGAGCGGATCCGCGGCGAGCGCGACGCGGACCAGGTCGCCGATCGCCTCGCCCGCCTCGCCCACGGCCTGCGCCAGGCCGGCGCCCTCGACGAGCCGCCTGCGCGCGTCGGAGGCCGCCGCGGCATCGCTCGGTTCATGCGCCGCGAGCACCTGCTGCGCCTGCCGCTGACGCGCAGCGTCGACCGAGCGCTCGAACCGCTGATCGCACCGCTGCGCTCCGTGCCGGGGTCGCAGCTGGTCGCCCTGTGGGTGGCCCTCGCCGCGCTCGGCGCCGTGCTCGGCGTCCTCGCCCTGGCGACCGCCGGCGCCGACTGGCGCCCACCCGCCCATCTCTGGCTCGTCTATCCTCTGCTCTTCGCGCAGATCGCCGCGCACGAGCTCTCGCACGCGCTGGTCTGCCAGTACCTGCGCGTTCCCGTCCGCGAGGCGGGGATCGGGCTGATGCTCTACGTCATGCCGGTGGGATACGTCGATCGCACCGACGCCTACCGCGTCCCGGACCGGCGGTCCCGGGCCTTCCTCTCGCTCGCAGGCCCGGTCAACGACCAGCTCTGGTTCGGAGTCGCGGCCGTCGTCGCGCTGACCGTGCCCGGCGAGGTCGGCGATCTCGCGTTCGTGCTGCTGGTCTTCCAGGCGTTCCTCACCGTCATGAACCTGAACCCGGTCACCCCGTCCGACGGGTACCACGCCGTCTCGGCGCTCGCCGGAGAGGTGAACGTCCGCGGCCAGGCCCTCTCCTTCCTCACCCACCGGCTCCTGCGCCTCCCGCTGCCGCAGGGAGTCGCCGCGCTGTCCGCCCGCCGCCGCCGATTCTTCGTCGGCTACGCCCTCGCCTGCCTCGCTTTCCTCGTGCTTCTGGTCGCGGGGGTCGCCCGCACCGTCATCGGACTCGTGGAGGTCCTCTCATGAGCATCACCGTCCCCGCCCCGCGCACGCCCGTCCAGCGCCTCCGTCTCGATCGGGTCGCAGGCCTCGACGCCGAGCGGCTGCCCCAGGCGCCCGAGGGCGCCGACGAGCTCGCCGCCCGCCTCGACGACCTCGAGGCGCGGCTCCCGGTTCTGGGCGTGGCGGCCAGCGGCGCTCTGCACCGCCTCGTCCCGCTCCTCGACGACGACCGGACCCTCCGCCGCGCCGTGCTGGCCCTGCGCCGCTGCACCCGCTCGGCGACTCCGGCGGCCCTCGACCCCGCCCTGCTCGCCGCGATCGGGATCGCGCTGGCGGGGCGTCCCTCCGACGCGGAGGCGGTCACCGCCTGGGCGGAGGCGGCCGGCCTGCGCGCCGTGCTCGGCGATCGCCATCGCGACGCCGTCGACCGAGGGACCGCGAGAGCCACAGCCGCGCTCACGGCCCTGCGCGACGACCCCCAGGTGATCGGCGCCATCGCCGACGCCAGCCCGGACTTCGCCGCCGCTCCCGGCCGCGCCGCCCTCGATCCTGGACGCCACGCCGCCAGGAGCCTGCTCTCGTACGCCACCCGCGCCGCCTGCAAGACCAGCCCGTTCGGCACGCTCACCACGGTCGCGCTCGCCGACGCGCCCGCACCCTCCGCCCCGGCCGCCGCGGTCACCCACGCCTACGCCGCGGCCTGGCTCGACGTGCTCGCCCGCGACGAGACCGCCGTCGCCGCCCTCGAGATCGAGCCGCTGCCCACCGGCGGTCTCGACCCGGTGCGCGAGCCCGTCGCCGTCGCGGAGCTGCTCGAGACCCCCGACTTCGTCTGGCGCAGCACCCTGCGGGTGGCCCTCCGCGAGACCGGCGCAGTGCTCGAGGCGCTGCAGCGCGGCGGACGCAGACCGCTCGGACGCCTCCTCGACGAGCTCGGAGGGAGCGATCCGTTCGCCGCCTACCTCCGCATGCTCGACGCGGGGCTCCTGCGCGTCGTCGCGCCCTGGGGCTACGCCGAGCGCCACCCCCTCGACGTGCTCGCCGCGCGGCTGGACGCTTCGATCCCCGAGCATCCCGCCGGAGCCCTGCTCGCCGAGCTCGCCGCCGACGCGCGCGCCGTCACCGCCCTGACCGGGGTCGAGCGCGGCCGCCGTCGAGCGGCGCTGCGCGACCGGGCCGAGCGTGCTCTCGCCGATCGCGGCGTGAGCGCGGGGCGCCGCCGCTTCGAGGTCTACGTCGACGCGGCTCCGTCGGTCGCCGTCGCCGGCCCCGCGCCCGACCTCGAGGACGAGTTCGAGCGCTTCGCCGGCTCCGTGGCCCGCCGCACGACCCGCTCGCCCGCGTACCGGGCGCTCGTCGCCGCGGTCGTCGAGCGCTGCGGAGTCGGCGGCACGATCGAGGACCCGTGGCGCTGGCTGCTCGCCGCGAGCGCCGATGAGGCGCTCCGCGCGGCGCTCGCGGGACCGGGAGCCGACGCGTCGGGGATCGAGGTGCCGGAGCCTCCGCTCGGCCGGTCGATGCCGACCGCCACCGCCGCCGTCGCCGTGCAGGTCGTGCACGGGAGCACGCCGCTGCTCGTGGTCAACCAGCTCCTCGGGGGCCAGGGGGGACTCGTCAGCCGTCTCGGCGCGCTGCACGCCGGTCTCCGACCCCTGCTCGCCGATCGCGCCCGCCGTCTCGCGCGGGGCGGGCTCGCCGTCGAGTTTGTGCCCTCGTGGGAGGTCAACGGCATGCAGTCCGCTGCCGCGGGCACGCTGCCGCGGTTGTCGCTGCCGGTCGAGGGTCCGGTGACGGAGGAGCGTGCCGCCGCGGTCGAGTTCGCGGGGCTCCGCCTGCACCACGATCCGGCCACCGAGTCGATCGAGCTGCTGACCGCCGACGGCACGCCCGTCGTGCCCTTCTACCTCGGACTGGTGCCGTCGCACCTGCTCAGCGGGCCGGAGCGGATCCTCGCCCTCCTCGCCGACCCGTGGCGGCTGCCGCGCCTCGGATCGCCCGCGTTCGCGGTCCTCGCCGACGCCGGCCGGGTCGTGTCGCGCCCACGGCGCACCACCGGGAGGATCGTCACCCGTCGCGCGCTCTGGACCGTGCCCGCCTCCCAGCTCCCCGCCGGTCTGCCGGCCGGCGGTCCGCCGTCCGGATCCGGCGGCGATGTCGAGCTGCTCCGCTCGGTCGGACGCTGGCGGCGCGAGCACGGACTGCCGCCGCTGGTGTTCGCACGCCTCGTCAGGGCGCGCATCGCGCTGGATCCGGTGGGCCGCAAGCCCGTCGCGATCGATCTGCGCAGCCCGCACTCGCTCCGGCTGCTCGAGACGATGCTCGCCGAGGCCCATCGACGCGACGACCTGCGCGGCGTCGAGTTCACGGAGGCGCTGCCCGCTCCCTCGGAGTACGCGCGCGCCTCCGACGGCTCCCTCCGCGCCGTCGAGCACGTCGTGCTGCTCGGGGGTGAGGACCGGTGATGCTCC
The DNA here is from genome assembly GCF_002931755.1 of Rathayibacter sp. AY2B3. Lineage (NCBI taxonomy): Bacteria > Bacillati > Actinomycetota > Actinomycetes > Micrococcales > Microbacteriaceae > Rathayibacter > Rathayibacter sp. AY2B3. Next base: position 32,220 of record NZ_PSUG01000029.1, read on the forward strand.
TCGGGGCCGCGTCACGGCCGGTCGAGCTCGCCGACGCCCCGCAGTGGTGGTACGCGTGCCTGTACACCGGAGGAGTGGACGCGACCGACGATGTGGTCGCGGGGCTCCTGCCGCCCGTGCTCGCCGAGGTGCGGGCGCTCGGCGCGAGCCGCTGGTTCTTCCTCCGCTACGTCGATCGCAGGGGGCCGCACCTGCGCCTGCGCGTCTTCGGACCGGGGGCGAGCCTCGACCGCCTCGTGCGCAGCGTCGACGACCTCGGCGCGCACCTCGAACTGATCACGACCGCGCCCCGAGCGCGGCCGATCGAGCTCGTGCCCGGAGCGGGCGCCGCCCTCCTCGCGGGTGCCGGCGACGCGGTCGGGGTGCGGCCCGCGGTCTACGAGCCCGAGATCGACAAGTACGGCGGTCTCGACGGCGTCGAGCTGGCGGAGCGGCTGTTCGAGTTCTCGTCGGAGCTCGCGCTCTGGGGCGTCTCGGAGCACGAGAAGGGCGGTGCACGCGATGCGCTCGCGGCGCTCCTGCTCGCCGATGCGGCTGGTGCGCTCCTGCACGGCGCCCGCGCGGGTCGGTGGCCCGCGCGACGGGCCGTCTCCTGGTCGCGCTTCTGGCACATCCACTCGCGATGGTGGACGGGGGCCGTCCTCGGCGACGAGACGCTGCGCGTCGCTCTGGAGGCGCAGGCCGCCGGGCACCGGGACGCGGTCGGCGAGCGCCTGCGGCGCACGGCGGCCCTGCCCGGGGTGCAGGCGTGGCGCCGCCGCTGGTTCCGCGCGATCGACGACCACCTCGCCGCGGCGGGGAGGATGGAGGTGCCGCGCACCCCGCAGCACCTCGTGTTCCACCAGAACCACATGCTGATGAACCGGCTCGGGTACCTCCCGCGCGAGGAGGCCCTGCTCGGGATCCACGCGCGGGACTGGACGGCCCTGTCGTCCACAGATCCTCGACCGTCAACGAAAGGACAGAACCGATGAGCAATTCGGCCACCACCCGCACCCCCGTCGCCGCTCGCACGACCGCCGCTGCGGCCGTCGGAGCCCTCGCCTGGATCGCGCTCGGCGCATCCCTGCTCGGCGGCCTCGAGGTGATCGGAGTGACGATCGCCCTGGTCCTCGTCGCCGTCGCCGCGACCGCGCTCGCGATCGTCGGCACTGTCCGCGCCCGGCCGGCAGCCGGTCGCGGGCCTCTCGTCGTCGCGCTGACGGCACCCATGATCGCCCTCGCCGCGATGACACCGCTGTTCCGGCTCGGCGGCGCGCTCGTCTTCGGCGTCGTCTCGTTCGTCTTCGCGGCCGAGCTGGCGGTGCTGGCCGTCGTGTCGCTCCGGCGAGGGCGCCGTGCCTGACCGGGAGGAGGCCGCCGCGGGCGCCCCGGCCGACCCGGAGCGGTCCGACCCGGAGCCGGCCGACCAGGAGCGGCCCGGCTCGGAGCCGCGCCCTTCGGAGCCGTGCCACTCGGAGGAGCCGGCGCCGCGCCGTCCGGCGCACGCGCTGCCCGTCGAACGTGCGTGGGCCGACGGCCTGTGGCCGTCATGACCGGCTCGCCGAGCTCCCACCCCGGATCGGTGAGTAGGATCGGCGGGTCCGTCCGGGGGGAGTAGTCGAGTGCTGAGCGAGCATGCCGTCGAGCTGTATCTGTACGTGTGCGCGCGCTCCGAATGGACGATCGACGGCGCGTCGATGGATCTCGGCGTGCGGGTCCGCGAGCTCGTCGAGGCACGGGACGAACTCGTCGCGCGGCGGCTCCTCACCCCGCTGCACGAGGGAGGCGAGGCGCTGGCCGCGACCGCGCCCGATGTCGCGCTCGCCGGCCTGGTCGACGAGGACGAGCGCCGCATCCACGATCTGCGGGCCGCCGTGACGAAGCAGCGCAGTGAGCTGATGGCCCTGCTGCCCGCGTACCGCGAGGCCCGTGACACCGTGGCGAGCGTCTCGCAGGTCGAGGTGGTCGAGGACCCGGTGACGGTCATGCGCCTGCTGATCGACGTCGGTCGGCGCGTGTCCCGCGAGGTGCTCATCGTCCAGCCGGGAAGCGGAGCGAGTGTCGAGCGGCACGAGGAGAGCAACGAGAAGGACCGGGCACTCCTCGCGCAGGGCGTCTCGCGTCGCACGATGTACCACGATCGCCGCCGCGACCACCTGCCGACTCAGCGCACCGTCGCCGAGTTGGAGCCCCTGGGAGCGCAGTTCCGCACGCTGCCGCTCGTGCCGTTCCGCCTCCTGGTCTTCGACCGCACCCTCGCCCTCGTCTCCCGCCAGCGGGACGAGGACGACCGCGCCGCACTCGTCATCCGCTCTCCTGATGTGATCTCGGCCTTCGTGCACGTGTTCGACGCGGCGTGGGAGTTCGCCGCGCCGTTCCGCGCGGAGGCCCCTCCGGCGGGCGACGCGGGGCTGTCGGCCGTCCAGTCCGCGATCCTCTCCGGACTCACCGCGGGACTCACCGACGAGGTCATCGCCAGCCGGCTCGACATCAGTGTGCGCACCTGTCGTCGCCACATCGCCGGCCTGTTCGAGCTGCTCGGCGCCGACAGCCGCTTCCAGGCGGGGGTGCTCGCCGTCCAGCGCGGCTGGCTGCCTCCCCGCGCCGTCACCGCTCCGAGGACGAGCGCTCTCCGCCTGCCCTGAACGGCGCCGCCGGAGCAGCGTCGCGACCCGCAGCGGGGCGGCTCTCACACCCGCCGCGGCACGGTGAACACCGTCTCCACTCCCGGCGAGTACAGCACCGAGTCCGGCGCGCGCGACGCCAGCCCGGGGAAGCCCGCAGCGTCGAGCAGTCCGTCGTCGAGCGCCAGAAGCGCCGCGCGGCGCAGCGGCCACGGCCGGTGCAGGTTGCGGCCGTACCAGGTGGAGCCCAGGTGGCGCTCGTGGTAGGCCCAGCGTGCGGTGAGGAACGAGGCGAGCGGGTCCTCGCCGACGGCCTCGCCCGGGCGGACGACGATCCGGGAGCGGGCGGCCGAGTCCGCGTGCCGGATCGTGTCGTAGATCACCGCGCCGTGGCGGTGCTCGATGCTCATCCGAGCCCAGCGGTAGGGGAGCCCGAACACCGCCTGCGCGGTGAGCACGGGAAGGAGGTGCGAGGCGTCGAGCGACACGAACACGACTCCGCGTCGTCCCTGCTCGTCGACGGAGTAGAGCCGAACGTTCACCTCGGGGAAGGTGCCGAGCCAGGGCACCCGCGGGCCGCCGAGGAAGGCCGTCCGCGAGAGCCGGAACGGGATCAGGCCCACCCAGGAGGAGCCGTCGTGCTCGTCCGGCCTCGTCCCGGCCGGAAGGTGGGGCGCCACCAGGGCGGGGTCGACGCGCCAGTGCAGGAACGTCGCCTCGGTCCAGCGCTGCTTCAGGATGCGCGGCCCGCCGAGCGCGGGCGCGGAACGGGTGACGGGTTCGACGGAGCTCACGCGCCCATCGTGCTCCGATGTGCTGCGAGCTCGCCCGTCCAGGCGCGCTCAGCGGCGCGCGGCGAGGGCCTTCAGCGTCTCCAGCACCAGGGCCACCGGTGCGGAGGAGGCGGCGGAGTTCCGCACGACGGCCTCGAGGGAGCGGACGGGCCGGGGGCGGACGACGGGCACGGCGCGGACGCCGTCGGGCAGGCGGTGGGCCGCGAGCTCCGGCAGGACCGTCACTCCCATTCCCGCGGCGACGAACGCGGCGGCGGTGATGTGGTCGTTCGCCTGGACGTGGAAGGGCGGCGCGAATCCGGCGGCGGCGCAGGCCTCCACGACGTTCCGGCGGCACCAGCCGGTGGGCAGGTCGTTGTCGACCCAGCGCTCGGTAGCGAGCTCGGCGAGGTCGATCTCGCTCCGGGAGGCGAGCGGATGTCCGTCGGGCAGGACGACGAGGTACGGGTCGTCGAGGAGGTGGTGCGCCGTGAACCCGGGAGCGGTCGGCTCGGAGGAGGCGACCAGGAGCTGCACGTCGGGGCGCGCCCCGAGGTCGTCGTCGAGCTCCTCACCCAGGCGCAGGTCGAGGGCGAGGCCGGGGAACGCAGCGGTCAGCCGGCGGGCGACCTCCGGCATCCAGGCGCTGCCGACGGAGGCGAAGTACGTCACCGAGAGGCGGCCGGAGCGGCCCTCGCGCAGCTCCTCCACCACGGCCTCCGCCTCGGCGAGGCGCTCGAGGACGCGGTCCGCCTGGGCGGCGAGGGCGCGTCCGGCGGGAGTCGGGCGGACGCCGCGCCCCACCCGCTCCAGCAGGGTCAGTCCGGTCTCGCGCTGCAGAGCGGTGAGGTGCTGGCTGACGGCGGAGGGCGTGTAGCCGAGGCCGGAGGCGGCTCCCGCGATCGAGCCGGAGGCGACGACGGAGCGGAGGATGCGGAGCCGGTGCACGTCGAGCATGGGACGACCGTACAGTCCCGCTGAATGATCCGACAGTGAACGGAACTGGTGCTGAATCGCCGGCAGCGCCACGATGGCCTCATGACCGCCGTCTCCTCCTCCGCCCCGCCCTCCACGAGGGACGCCCTCCTGCTGTGGGGCGCGATCGCGGTCACCGTCCTGCTCTGGGCGTCGGCCTTCGTCGGCATCCGCGCCACGACGGAGGACTTCGGCCCGGGCGCGCTGACCCTCGGCCGCATCGTGGTCGGGTCGCTCGCGCTCACGGTCGTGCGTGTCGTCCTCACCGCCCGGAGGCGCCGCTCGGAGGCGGCTCCCGACCCGCGCGCGGCGGTCCCGCGCGGGCGCCTCCTCCTGCTCGTGCTGGGCTGGGGAGTCGCCTGGTTCGGGGTCTACAACCTGGCGCTCAACGCGGCGGAGCGGCACGTCGACGCGGGGACGGCGGCGCTGCTGGTCAACATCGCGCCGATGATCACCGCCGTGCTCGCCGGGCTGCTGCTGGGGGAGGGGTTCCCCCGCCGCCTCCTCGCGGGGATGCTCGTGGCGCTGACCGGCGTCGCGGTGATCGCGTTCTCCACCTCCACCGGGCAGTTCGACGTGATCGGTGTCGCCCTCGGCCTGGTCGCCGCCGTCGTCTACGGCAGCGCGGCGACCCTCCAGAAGCGCCTGCTGGGCCGGATCGACGCGCCGACGATGACCTGGCTCGGCTGCCTCGCCGGCACGGTCGCGTGCCTGCCCTTCGCCCCGGAGCTCGTCGAGGCGCTCGCCGCCGCTCCGCTCTCCTCGATCCTGGCCGTGGTCTACCTCGGGATCTTCCCGACGGCCGTCGCCTTCACGACGTGGGGATACGTCCTCGCGCGCTCCAGCGCGGGCCGCACCGCGGCGTCCACCTACGCGGTGCCCGCGGTGGTCGTGCTGCTGTCCTGGCTCGTCCTCGGCGAGACCCCGCCGCTCGCCGCGCTGCTCGGAGGCGCGCTCGCCCTGGCCGGAGTCGCGGTGGCGACGCTGCGGAGGCGTCCGAAGGCGGTCTGACCGGCGGCCGACGCTCCTCCACAGCCGCCCTCTCGCGTCGAGTCCTCGGACGAGGCGGCTCGCGGGGATCCCGCGGGAGGGCCCGGGATATGCTGGGCGGACGTTCATCCCAGTCGGCGCCGAGCGCCAGGAACGGTGAGGATCCCGATGACCGAGGCCCTGCAGCCGCCCGTCCAGAACGCCCTCTCGCTCACGCCGCCGGAGCCGGTGGCGGCGGTGCCGACCACCTCGGCGCCGTCGATCGCTCCGAAGGTGCCGGAGGCCGCTCTGCCCGGCCTCGAGGCGAAGGTCGACGGCTACCTCGACACGCTCCTGGCGACGGAGGCGCGCAGCCCCGAGTTCGCGACCCGGGCCAACGACATCCGCACGATGGGCGACGCCGACATCCGCTCGGCCGCCGACTCGTCGAACCGGCTGCTGAGCACGCCGGTGCGCGCTCTGAAGGAGGGCGGGCTCGCCGAGGGCTCGACCATCGGCAGGACGCTGCTCGAGCTGCGGCGCACGGTGGAGGACCTGGACCCGTCCGAGGACAACCTGCAGAAGAAGATCCTCGGCTTCATCCCGTTCGGCAACAGGATCACCGATTACTTCCGCCGGTACGAGAGCGCGCAGTCGCACCTGAACGCGATCATCCAGGCCCTGTACGACGGGCAGGACGAGCTGCGGAAGGACAACGCGGCCCTGAACCTCGAGAAGCAGAACCTCTGGGAGACGATGACCCGTCTCAACGAGTACATCTACGTCGCCGAGCGGCTCGACGTGAAGCTCTCGGCGAAGATCGCCGAGCTCGACGCGACCGACCCGGAGCGGGCGAAGGCGCTGCGCGAGGACGTCCTCTTCTACGCGCGCCAGAAGCACCAGGACCTGCTGACCCAGCTGGCCGTGTCGATCCAGGGCTACCTCGCGATCGACGTCGTCATCAAGAACAACGTCGAGCTGATCAAGGGCGTGGACCGGGCGACGACCACGACCGTCTCGGCGCTGCGGACCGCGGTCATCGTGGCACAGGCGCTCGCCAACCAGCGGCTCGTGCTCGATCAGATCACGGCGCTGAACACCACGACGTCCAACATGATCGAGGCCACCTCGCGCATGCTCGCCGACCAGTCGGCCTCGATCCAGTCGCAGGCCGCCTCGGCCACGGTCGGGCTGCCGCAGCTGCAGGCCGCGTTCGCGAACATCTACCAGACGATGGACTCGATCTCGGACTTCAAGATCAAGGCGCTCGACAGCATGGCCCAGACCGTCGGAGTCCTCCAGACCGAGACCGCGAAGGCCGGCGAGTACGTCGAGCGGGCCCGCCGCAGCAACTCGGACATCGACGCGACGTCCTCGCTCGATCTCGGCCGCTAGCCGATGGGCTGGTTCTCCCGACTGTTCACGGGTGCCCCCGCGGCACCGGAGGAGACCGCGCCCGCTCTGCCGAGCGTCCCGACGAGCGAGGACATCCTCGCGGCGCTCGACAGGGTCGGCGCGCGGACCGAGGGGCAGGTGCCCGGCATCGTCGCGGCGCGCATCCAGCGGATCGACGAGACGGTCCGCGAGATGGTGCCCCGCCTCGACCGCCTCGGCGGGATGAGCCGGCAGGGCCACACCGTCGTCGCGACCGCGACCAGCTACCTCCCCGAGGCGGTCGAGGGCTACCTCCGCCTGCCGAGGGACTTCGCCGACCGCCGCGCCGTGCACAGGGGGAAGACCTCGCTGATGATCCTCTGCGACCAGCTCGACCTCCTCGGAGGCACGCTCGACCGCATCTCGGACGCCGTCTCACGGCAGGACGCCTCGGCGCTGATCGCGCACGGGCAGTTCCTGGCCGAGAAGTTCACGGAGTCCTCGCTCTCCCCGAGCGGTCTCGACGCGCCTCCGCAGCCGGGAGCGCCGTCCGGATCCGGCTCGCTGACCCCGCCGAGCGCCTCGTGACCGCGCTCGCCCCGGCCCTGGACGCCCTCGTGCTCGCGGGGACCGCCGCCGGACTCGATGCCGCCGCCGTCCGCGACGAGGGTGCGCGTCTGGCCGCCGCCGTCGCCGAGTCGATCCGTGGCGCCGGGCCGGACTGGCTCGCCGCGACCGGCGCGACGGGCGGCCTGGAGGCGTTCTTCACCGCCGCCTCGAGCGGCCGGCGCTGGCGGTCGGGGCCGACCGATCAGCTCGCCGCACTGGTCGCCGCCGGCTCTCCGCACGCCGCCCCCTACGCCCGCGCCCTCACCGAGGTCGTGTCGGCGGCCAGCGCTCTCGGCGACCCGGGCATCGGCGGCATCGCCTCCGCCTCCGCGACCGCCGCGGCCCAGCTCTCGGCCGTCCCGGGCGCCCGGGGAGCCGCTGCGACGACGGGCGGGGGAGCACTGCGAACGACCGGCCGGACGCCGGACGGTGCCGCGAGCGCCGACCTGCCGACCGGTCTGCCCGCCGGCGTGCCCGGGATCGACGAGATCCTCGAGCGCCTCCGCCGGACCGAGCACGACGGCCCGCAGGACGAGCCGGCCCCCGCCGCCGCTGCCGCTGCGGAGCCCGCCTCGGAGCCGGAGCCGCTCGATCCGCCGGAGTCCATCGACGACCTGCTCGCCGAGCTCGACGCGCTGATCGGCCTCGACCGGGTGAAGAGCGAGATCAAGCGGCAGACTCAGCTGCTCCGGATCGACACGCTGCGCCAGGCCGCCGGACTCAGCACGCCCACGCTCACCCGCCACCTCGTCTTCACGGGGAACCCCGGCACGGGCAAGACGACGGTGGCGCGGCTGGTCTCGCGGATCTACCGATCGCTGGGCATCCTCTCGAAGGGCGTGCTCGTCGAGGTCGACCGCTCGGAGCTGGTCGCCGGCTACCTCGGGCAGACCGCGACGAAGACCGCGGAGGTGATCGCCTCCGCGCGCGGCGGGGTCCTGTTCATCGACGAGGCCTACGCGCTCGCGCTCGACCAGTACGGAGCAGAGGCGGTCACCACCCTGGTGAAGGACATGGAGGACCACCGCGGCGACCTCGTCGTGATCGTCGCCGGCTACTCCGGGCCGATGCAGGGCTTCCTCGACACGAACCCGGGTCTCGCCAGCCGCTTCTCGACCACGATCGACTTCGCCGACTACTCGGACGACGAGCTCTCGGCGATCTTCGGCCGCCTCGCCGCCTCCGCGGACTTCGAGCCGACGGAGGAGGCGCTCGCCGCGTTCGCGGGCCTCGCCTCGGCGCAGCAGCGCACGGAGGCGTTCGGCAACGGGCGCTGGGTCCGCAACGTCCTCGACGCGGCGATCGCCCGGCACGCGTGGCGGCTCCGCGACGTGGAGGAGCCGACGCTCGACGAGCTGCGCATCCTGCTGCCGGAGGACGTGGTGGAGAGCCCCGACGCCTCGGGCGGCCCGGACGGGCCCGGCGAGGACGCCGAGGGCGCGGTCGCGGGCTCGGAGGAGGCCTTTGGGCAGCCAGACGCAGCCCCGAGCGGCGCGGCGCCCCCCGTCACCGACGACCCCGAGGAGGAGAGCCGTTGAGCACCGCACCCGCCGCGCCGCCCGCGCAGAGGATCCCCGAGCCGCCCCTCGTCCAGGTCGCCAACCGGGCGGCCCAGCGCAGGCCGTCGCTGCTGGCCCGCGCGACCGCGACGACTCCCGGCACTCTGCGCCTCCTGCTCGCCCTGACGGCGCTGGCCGCCGTGCTGTTCGGCGTGTTCGCGCAGCAGGCCGGAGCGATGCAGGCGCGCGCCGCGACGACGGCCCGGGAGCAGTCGGCCCAGCTCCTCGGCGTGCAGAACGTCCGCACGCTGCTCGTGGACGCCAACGCGATCGCCGCCAACACCTTCCTCGTCGGCGGACTCGAGCCGACCGAGCTGCGGGCGTCCTACGTCTCGAGCCTCACCGGCGCCGCGTCGGCGATCGCAGGGCTCTCGGCCGCGGATTCGGCCGACACCGAGGCCCTCGCCCGCGTCGCCAGCAGCATCACGACCTACAGCGGGCTGATCGAGCAGGCACGAGCCAACAACCGGCAGGGCTTCCCCGTCGCCTCGGCCTACCTCGACCAGGCGGCGACGGCGCTCTCCGGCGACGGCGGCATCCTCGAGGACCTCGACGGGCTGGTCGACTCCGGTGCCGACCGGGTCGCGGCCGCCTACGACGCGGTCCGCTGGAGCGTCCTGTTGATGATCGGCTCGCTCGTGATGCTGGTCCTCCTCCTCGCGGCGCAGCTCTGGCTCGCCCGCCGCACGCACCGCTACCTCAACCGCCCGCTCGCCACGGGGACCGCCCTCCTCCTGGTCGTCGGCGTCGGCGGGGCGCTCGCCTACGGATCGGTCGCGGCGGACGCGGGGACGGCGCGGGTCGAGTCCTACCGTGAGGCGCTCACCGTCTCGAACGCGCTGATCGCCGCGAGCGACGCCAAGTCGCTCGAGAGCTTCACGCTGATCAAGCGCGGCTCCGGCGCCGCCCTCGAGGAGCGCTACACGCAGGCCGTCGACTCCGCCCGGGAGAAGCTCTCGGGAGGCGTGCAGGACGAGCTGGCGAGGACGCGGCTCGTCGACGAGTTCGGGCAGTGGCAGTCGTTCCACGAGGAGATCCGCGCGGCGGACGACGCCGGGAACTGGGACCAGGCCGTCCGCGTCGCCACGATCACCGGGAACGGCACCCCGAACGACCTCTTCACCACCTTCTCCGACGACGCCCGCGACGTGGTGCAGGAGAAGGCCCTGGCCGCCGCCACCACGCTCGACAGGGGTGCGGAGTTCGCGACCCTCGTCTCGTGGATCCTGCTGGCGGCGGGTCTCGCCGGAGCCGTGTCCGCCTGGCGCGGCATCGCCCAGCGACTGGAGGAGTACCGATGAACCGCCTGCGCGCCGCCGCCCTCGCCCTGGCCACCGCCGCGGCGCTCGCCCTCACCGGCTGCACGACGGGGGCGGACGACCTCGGCACGCCCCTCGCCGCGGCGACCCCGACTCCGACGGCGAGCGAGGCCGCTCCCGCCGCTCCGGCCGCGGCGGACTGCTCGCCCTCGGCGGTCACCTCCTACGCGCCGACCGGCGTGACCGACAGCACCAGGCTCGCGGAGATCCGCGGGCGCGGCACCCTCCGCGTCGGCGTCTCGGCCGACACCCTCCTGATGAGCGCGCGCAACCCGATCACGGGGTCGATCGAGGGCTTCGACGTCGACATCGCCCGGGAGGTCGCCCGGGCGATCCTCGGCACCGACTCCATCGATTACGTCGTGATCACCTCCGCTCAGCGCCTCCCCGCGCTCACCGGCGGTGACGGCGCCCCGCAGGTCGACATGGTCGCCCGCACCCTCACGATGACCTGCGACCGCTGGAGCTCGATCGCCTTCTCGTCCGAGTACTACGACGCGGGCCTCAAGGTGCTCGTCTCGGACGACCCGGACGGCGCCCCCGTCACGGGCATCGGCGACCTCGACGGCGAGAAGGTCTGCGCGCCCAGCAGCACCACGACGCTCAGCCGCCTGCAGAACGACTACCCGCAGGTGGAGGCCGTCGAGGCCGCCACGCACTCGCAGTGCCTCGCCCTCTTCCAGGCCGGCGAGGTCGACGCGATCGCGGGCGACGACACGATCCTCGCGGGCTTCGTGGCGCAGGACCCGTACGCGAAGGTCGTCGGCGACGCCCTGAGCTCGGAGCCCTACGGCCTCGGCCTCCCCGCCGACGACCCGGACTTCGTGCGCTTCGTCAACGCCGCCCTCGAGAGCATCCGCTCCGACGGCCGCTGGCAGAGCATCTACGAGCGCTGGCTCGGGGTCCTCGGCGAGGCATCGCCGCCGGCCCCGGTGTACGGCCGATGAGCACCGGTCTCGCGGAGGGGACCCCCGTCGCGCCGGGCCGGCTGGGGGAGGCCGCGCCGCAGCGCGAGCTCTTCGAGTACCTCGCCGCTCTCACCCGCTGGCTCCAGCGGACCACGCGAGAGCTCTCGCGGCTGGACGCCGCCGCGCTGGCATCGCCGCAGGCCGAGAACTACACGGCGGACGTGGTGCTCGCCCAGTCCCTCCGCGAATCCGTCACCCGGCGTCTCGCCGAGCTCGAGACGGTCTGGGACTCCGGCCGCGTCGACGTGGTGGCGCGCGAGCGGATGTCGCAGCTGATCTGGGGCCGTCTCGACGCCTCCGGGAGCGGCGCGGTCTCGCTGGTGGAGGCCGTGCGCCTCTGCGACGCGGTCGTCGGCCAGCTGCGCTCCCGGCTCGAGCTCGACCCCAGCGGCACCGACGTCGCCGGGCGGATCGTCGGGGTGCGCGCCGAGATCGAGCGCTGCCGCGATCTCACCCGCGACGGGAGCGGCACGGTCGACCGCGAGCGGGCGGAGCGGGTCGGCGTGCTGCGCTCCCGCCTCGACGCGCTCGCCGAGCGGGCGGGCCGGGGAGCCGACGTGTCGGGGCCGCTCGGCCAGCTCGAGAGCGACTCCGCCCGGCTCGAGCGCGACCTGATCATCGCCGCGTCCGAGCGGCGCGGACTCGAGCGCGACCGCCGGCGGGCGCGCGAGCTGGCGGAGGCGGCCGAGCGCCGCGAAGCGCCGCTGCGCGAGCTCGTGGCCCGCTGCCGCCGCGAGATCGCCGACCCGCCGCGGCTGGCCGTGCCCGACGTCTCCCGGCTGGGCGATCCTCCGTCCGACCGCGAGGCGCTCGACGCGCACCTCGCGCGGCTCACCGCCGTCGGCCGCGCGTTCGACGCGGTCGAGGCCGCCTACACGTCGCCCCTGCGCGAGCGCGCCGCTCTGGGCTTCCGCCTCCGGGCGCTGCGGGAGCGGGCCGAGGGCAACGGTCGCGCTGCCACCGCCGTCGGCGTCGCGGCCGAGGAGGAGGTGCGCGCCGCCCTCGACGCGGTGCCCTGCTCCGTCCCGCTCGCCCGCCACCTGGTCGAGCAGTACGACGTCGTCACCCGCGACCTCCCGCATCCCGTCCCCGCGCACCACCGGAAGGCCACCCCATGAACGGCGCCCCCTGCACCGCGACGCCCGGCTGCACCGGGACGATCGAGGACGGCTACTGCAACGTCTGCGGCCTCCCGCCCGAGGAGGGCGCCGCCGCCTCCGCGCCGACCGCGCGCCGCGCCGCCACGGCCTCCCCGCCGGCCACCGCCTCCGCCGCCTTCGGCACCGGCTTCGTCGAGGGCACGCCCGGTGCCGCGGCACCCGGACCCGCGGAGGAGTCGGCCACCGCGCGCAGCACGCGCACCTCCTCCGCCCGCCTCGCCACCGCCGCCCTCGGCTCCGCCCGCACCGCGCAGACCGGCTCGAAGGTCACCCGCCGCGTCGGCACCACCTCGACCCGCCTGCGCGGCCCGAGGCTCGGCGCCGGGCTCACCACGGTCCCGTCCCGCCCGGCCGCCGACCCGACGGCCGCCCTGATGACCGAGGCGGTCCTCCCCGAGCGCAAGCGCTTCTGCTCGCACTGCGGCACCGCCGTCGGCCGCGGGCGCGACGGTCGGCCCGGCCGCACCGAGGGGTTCTGCCCCAACTGCCGCACGCCGTTCTCGTTCACCCCGCAGCTGGTGAAGGGCGACGTGGTCGGCGGCCAGTACGAGGTCGTCGGCTGCCTGGCCTACGGCGGCCTGGGCTGGATCTACCTCGCGCGCGACCGGAACGTCTCGGGACGCTGGGTGGTGCTCAAGGGCCTGCTCAACTCCGGCGACCCCGATGCGTACGCCGCGGCCGTCACCGAGCGCCGGTTCCTGGCCGAGGTCGAGCACCCGCTGATCGTCGAGATCTACAACTTCGTCCTGCACGACGGCGCCGGCTACATCGTGATGGAGTACGTCGGCGGGCCGAGCCTCAAGCAGATCCTGAAGGAGCGGCTGGACGCCAACGGCGGCGCCGCGGATCCGCTGCCGGTGGACCAGGCGCTCGCCTTCGTGCTCGAGGTCCTTCCCGCGTTCGCCTACCTGCACGACCACGGGCTCCTCTACTGCGACTTCAAGCCGGACAACATGATCCAGGTGGGCGACCAGGTCAAGCTGATCGACCTCGGCGGAGTGCGCCGGATCGACGACGAGGACTCCGCCATCTACGGCACCGTCGGCTACCAGGCTCCGGAGGTCGCCGACCTCGGTCCCTCGGTCGCCTCCGACGTCTACACGATCGGCCGGACGCTGGCCTCGCTGGTGCTCGACTTCCGCGGCAACCAGACGACCTTCGTCGCCTCGCTGCCGCCGGTGTCCGAGACGCCGCTGTTCCAGCGCTACGACTCCTTCTACCGCCTGATCGCGAAGGCGTGCGCTCCCGATCCGCAGGACCGCTTCGCCACGGTGGACGAGATGCGCGGCCAGCTGCTCGGGGTGCTGCGCGAGGTCGTCGCGACCGATCGCGGTCCGGGGCACCCCGCGCTGCACTCGACGGAGTCGGCCCTGTTCGAGGCGCCCGTGGCCGACGTGGTCGACCGCGTCCCGCCGTGGGACGCGCTGCCGGCGCTCCGCCGCGACGAGTCCGATCCCGCGCGGTCGTGGCTCGCGGGCGTGAACGTGGCCGACCCCATCGTGCGCCTGCGCGCTCTCGCGCTCGCCCCCACCGTGACGGTCGAGGTGCGGCTCGCCCGCGCCCGGGCGGCGATCGAGGCGCAGCGCTGGGAGGAGGCGGCCCGCGCGACGGGCGAGATCCTCACGGAGGACCCGTGGGAGTGGCGGGCGGTCTGGATGAGCGGCCTCGCGCAGCTCGCGCGCGGCGACGACATCGGGGCCCGCGCCTCCTTCAACACCGTCTACGGGCAGGTCCCCGGCGAGCTCGCCCCGAAGCTCGCGCTCGCCGCGGCGTGCGAGGCGAGCGGTGAGCCCGAGGTCGCCGAGTCCCTCTACGTGATCTGTGCCCGCGCCGACGCGAACTACACGGCACCGGCCGCCTTCGGGCTCGCCCGGGTGCGGCAGCTGCGCTCCGACCTCGACGGGGCGCTCGACGCCCTCGACATCGTCGCGCCCACGCGCTCCTCCTACTCCGACGCGCGCCGCCGCCGGGCGGAGCTGCTGGCGGAGTCGGGCCGCGGGCTGCCGGCGCTCTCGGCCGCTCTCGCGAGCGTCGACTCCGTGTCGATCGATCAGCGGACCCGCCTCGAGCTCACGACGCAGGTCCTCGCCTCCGCCCTCGAGCTGGTGCGGCGCGACGGCCCGGCCGAGGGGGCGACCCTCGGCGGAGTCGAGGCGAACGAGGCCGCGATCCGCGATGGGCTCGAGGCCTCCTATCGCGCGCTCGCCGCCTCCACCCGCGAGCGCGACGAGCGCCTGCGCCTCGTCGACCGGGCCAACGAGGTCCGACGCTGGACGCTGACGTGAGCGGCGCGCTGTCGACGCCCTGCCCGAACTGCGGCGAGCCGGTCACGACGGGCGACGCGTTCTGCGAGGCCTGCGGGACACCGCTGATCGTCGCGGCCACTCCCTCCGCTCCGCCCGTCGCTGTCGGAGGATCCGCCACCTGCGTCTCCTGCGGGGGAGCGGTCGCCGAGGACGGCTACTGCGAGCAGTGCGGACGCCCCGCACCGAGCGAGCGCGAGCACTGGGCGGAGGCGCCGCACCCGCTGGTCGGCGGGGTCTGCGACCGCGGACTCCGGCACCCGGCCAACGAGGACGCGATGGCGCTGGGGGCGACCACCGGCGACGACGGCTCTCTGAAGACGGCGCTGCTCGTGGTCTGCGACGGGGTCTCGTCGACGCCCGACTCCGACAAGGCGTCGCTCGCCGCCGCTCGCGCCGCACTCAGCGCGCTGCAGGCCGAGGTCGGCGGTGAGAGCGCGGGAGCGGACCGCTGGCGCGCGCTCCTGCAGATGGCGACCGCGCGCGCCTCCGGAGCGATCGACGCGGCCGTGCCCGAGAAGCGGTCGAATCCGCCCTCGTGCACCTTCACCGCGGCGGTGCTCGACGGCGCGCTGCTCGTCACGGGCAACGTGGGGGACAGCCGCAGCTACTGGATGCCGGACGCGGGCGAGCCGCGGCAGCTCACGGTCGACGATTCGTGGGCGCAGGAGCAGATCGCCTCGGGAGTGCCGCGGGAGCAGGCCGAGACGGCGCCCGACGCGCACGCCATCACCCGCTGGCTCGGCGCCGACGCACACGACGAGGAGCCGCGGGTCACCACCGAGGAACTGATCGAGCCGGGGTGGGTGCTGGTCTGCTCCGACGGGCTCTGGAACTACGCGTCCGCCGCCGAGGACCTCGCGCGCGTGCTGCGCGACGCGCAGGAACGGGTGGGCGCCGATCCGGTCACGCTCGCGGAGGCGCTGGTCGCCTGGGCGAACGAGCGCGGCGGCCACGACAACATCACGGCGGCGCTGGCGCGGTTCGACCCGGCTGGTGCGGCGGAGGAGGCGGTGGCGGCTGAGGCGTCCGCTGCCGGGGCGCGCGGAGAGGAGCCCGGCTCGGCCGAGCAGGACGCTGCCGACTCCGGTGCCGATCTCGACAGTGCGGGGCCGGACGGTGCGGGGCCGGACGGTGCGGGGCCGGACGGTGCGGGGCCGGACGGTGCCGTCCCCGACGCTGCCGTCCCGAGCACGGCCGCCCCCGGCGCCTCGCGCC
>NZ_PSUG01000003.1:0-98676 GCF_002931755.1 Rathayibacter sp. AY2B3
AGCGTGCGCGTGCCGCTGCGCGCCGACGACACCCACGACCTCGACGCCATGGCGCAGGCCGTCACGGAGCGCACCCGCCCCGGAGCCGACCATCGGCGGGCCCCTCACCTGAGCCCCGGCTCGCGGCCCGCCCCGCCTGCGGGGATAGTGGAGGCATGAGCAGACTCCTCCTCGGCCTCCTGACCAACGCCGTCGCGATCTGGCTCACGACCCTGGTCGTGGCGGGCGTGCGCGTGGACCCGTACGAGGAGGGCCCCGCCGCGGCGGTCCTCACGTACCTGCTGGTGGCGGTGATCTTCGGCGTCGTCAACGCCGTCGTCGGCGGAGTGGTGCGGGTGGTCGCGTTCCCCCTGTACCTGCTGACTCTCGGCCTGGTCTCGTTCCTCGTCAACGGCCTCCTGCTGCTCCTGACCGCCTGGATCAGCGGCCTCTTCGGCTTCGGCCTCGTCGTGGACGGATTCTGGTGGGGCGTGCTCGGCGCCCTCGTTCTCGCCCTGGTGAACTGGTTCATCGGCCTCCTCCTGCGCCCCTTCCTCCGCCGCCGTCAGGACTGACACCGCGGCGTCGGCACCCGGCATCGGCCCCGTCGCCGCCCCCCGGGAGGCGACGCGCGCCATCGGTGGACGATGCCGGGATCGGCCTGCTGTGGAGGAGCCGCGGTGCGCCATGATGGGCGGGTGACCCCCGACTCCCCCGCGCCCTCGGCCTTCGCCGTGTGCTTCGTCTGCACCGGCAACATCTGCCGGTCGCCGATGGCCGAGGTGGTGCTGCGCTCCCTGGCGGAGCAGGCGGGGCTCGGCTCCGCGATCGAGATCAGCTCGGCCGGCACCGGCGAGTGGCACCTCGGCGAGCACGCCGACAGCCGCGCCCTCGCGGCGCTGGAGCGGCACGGCTTCGACGGGGGCCGTCACCGCGCCCAGCTCTTCGACCCGTCCCGCTTCGCCGAGTTCGACCTGGTCGTCGCGCTCGACCACGGGCACGAGCGGGCGCTGCGCTCCTGGGCGCGCACCGACGTCGACCGGCAGAAGGTCCGCCGCCTGCTCGACTTCGAGCCCGGCCTCTCCCCGCAGGGCGACGTCCCCGACCCCTACTATTCCGATGCGGCGGCGTTCGACTCGGTGCTCGCGCTCATCGAGCGCGCCTGCCGGGCCCTCTTCGCCCAGATCGAACCAGGACTGCGCGGCAACCGCTCGGTCCGCCCCGACTCCACCGACGCGCGCGCCGCCCTCGCGCAGGACACCTGAGAACCGGAAGGCACCACCGCATGACCTCGCTCCCCACCCAGCCGCTGAGCCCCCTCGACGGCCGCTACAGCGGTGCCGTCTCGTCGCTCGGCGAGTACCTCTCGGAGGCGGGGCTGAACCGCGCGCGGGTGCACGTCGAGGTCGAGTGGCTGCTGGCGCTGACCGACCGCCGCCTCTTCGGCTCCGAGCCCGTCGACGCCGCGACCGCCGAGGAGCTGCGCCGCCGCGCCCGTGACTTCGGACAGCCCGAGATCGACGAGCTGGCGACCCTCGAGGCCCGCACCCGCCACGACGTGAAGGCCGTGGAGTACCTCGTCCGCCAGTGGCTCGAGGAACTGGGCCTGCAGCGGATCGCCGAGCTCACCCACTTCGCCGCCACCAGCGAGGACATCAACAACCTCTCCTACGCGATCGTGGTCCGCCGGGCCGTCGACGAGATCTGGCTGCCGAAGCTGCGCTCGGTCGTCGCGTCGCTCCGGGAGCTGGCCGTCCGCTACCGCGACGAGTCGATGCTCAGCCGCACCCACGGCCAGCCCGCGACGCCGACCACGATGGGCAAGGAGTTCGCCGTCTACGCGTACCGGCTCGAGCGGGTCGTCGCGCAGATCGAGGCGACGGAGTACCTGGGCAAGTTCAGCGGAGCGACGGGCACGTTCGCCGCGCACCTCGCCGCCGACCCCGGCACCGACTGGCCCGCCCTCGCGGAGGAGTTCGTCACCTCCCTCGGCCTCGTCTTCAACCCGCTGACCACCCAGATCGAGTCGCACGACTGGCAGGCCGAGCTCTACGGCAGGGCCGCGCACGCGAACCGCATCCTGCACAACGTCTGCACCGACGTCTGGACCTACATCTCGCTCGGCTACTTCCGGCAGATCCCCCAGGCCGGGGCGACCGGCTCGTCCACGATGCCGCACAAGATCAACCCGATCCGCTTCGAGAACGCCGAGGCGAACCTCGAGCTCTCCAGCGCCCTGCTCGACTCGCTCGCGCAGACCCTGGTCACCTCGCGCCTCCAGCGCGACCTCACCGACTCGACCACGCAGCGCAACATCGGCGTCGCGTTCGGCCACTCCCTCCTCGCCCTCGACAACATCGCGCGCGGCCTGCTCGAGATCGACCTCGACCCGACCGCCCTCGCCGCCGACCTCGACGGCAACTGGGAGGTGCTGGCCGAGGCGATCCAGACGGTGATCCGCGCGGAGGTGGCGGCCGGCCGGTCCTCGATCACCGACCCGTACGCGCTGCTGAAGGACCTGACCCGCGGCAAGCGCCTCGGCGCCGACGACCTCGCGGTCTTCGTGCAGGGCCTCGACATCGGCGACGCGGCGAAGGAGCGCCTGCTGGCGCTGACGCCGGGCGGCTACACGGGCCTCGCCTCGGCGCTGGTCGACCGCCTGAGCTGACGCCCGGCCCCGCGACCACGCGGATGTCGCGGTACTCGCGCGCGAGCACGGCGAGTTCCGCGGACTCGCGGTGGCGTAGCGGAGCCGGCGCGGCGCCCGGACGGACGGGTGCGGATGTCGGGGGTCGCACCTAGCGTCGGCGGCATGGGAGCGTGCGCGATCGGAGGGTGCGCCTCTGCCGTCGAACGGGGCGCCCCGCTCGCGCTGTGCGCCGCGCACCTCGGGCTGGCACACGACTGGGTCGCCCGGGAGGACGGCGTGGTCGACGCGCTGCCGTCGCCGTGCGCGGCGTGCGGGTCGCGCCTGGGCGTCCGGTTTCCCTCCGCGTGGCTCTGCGCCGCCTGCGAGTGGCGGCTCGGCGACGCTCCCGACGGCGAGCTGCCCCCTCCCCGGGTCGACGTCGTCTACTACATCCGCTTCGGCGAGCGGATCAAGATCGGCACCAGCGGCAACCCGAGGCAGCGCCTCCACCGGCTCCGGCACGAGGAGCTCCTCGCGTTCGAGCGCGGCGGGCGGGCGCTCGAGCAGCACCGGCACGCCCAGTTCGCCGACGAGCGCCTGGAGCGCACCGAGTGGTTCACCCGCAGCCCCGCGCTCGACGCCCACATCGAGACCGTCCGCGCCGGAGAGCCGGACCCCTGGGCCCTCCACCGCCGCTGGCGCAGCGAGGCCCTCGCCCTCCGGATCTGACCCGCGCGGCCGGTCAACGGCCCCAGGCATCGACGAGCAGCGGCCCGCGGACGTCGCGGAGCCGGTCGACCAGGCGGTCCGCCAGTGCGGCCGTGACACCCGTCGCGACCAGGTCGTAGGGGCCGAGGGGCAGCAGCTTCCCCGTTCGGATGCGCACCACCTCCCACCCGGCCGAGCGGAGCGCGCGGTCCTTCCGCCGGTCCGCCTCCTCGCGGTGCCCGACGTGCTCGAGGCCGTGCCGACCGGTCGAGTCGTACTCGATCGCGACGCGCAGCTCCCCGAGCACCAGGTCGGGCCACGCCTCGCAGTGCTCGAAGAACGGCCGCGCGAGACGGACCGCCGTGTGCGCCGGGTCGAAGACGAGCCGCTCGGCGAGCAGCGCGCGGAGTCGGGCCTCGACCGCGGAGGCCGGCGGCGGCGCGCACCGGCTGGCGAAGGGCTCCCCGACGGGGAGATCCGGGGTCTTCGGGCAGACGCGCGCGGGACGGGAGCGGGCCCGTGCCGGTCGAGCGGCGGGCGGCGCGGTCGACGCGAGCCTCCGGGCGATCACAGCGGGCGGAGCGACGAGAGCGAAGGAGCCTGCCTCGGGATCCGGATCGGGACCGGGGGCGGACGTCGGCGCCAGCACCTCGGCGAGCCGACCGCCGATCATCGGCGCGGCCCGGGGCACGCGCGGCGAGGCGAGCTCCGCGCAGTCGGGGCACCAGGAGGAGCGGCGCCGCTCCCGGCCGGGACGGTGGCGCTGCTCCTCGGGAGTGGCGACGAAGACGTGACCGGCGTCGCAGAGCCAGCACAGGTACACGTCGGCCGCGGGCGGGATCTGGCTGAGCACGATGCCCTCGTTGTACTCGGGCCGGTACTGCCGCACCAGGACGGGGTAGGACGCCCAGGCCTCCCGGTAGGTGCCGACCGCGTAGGGGACGTCGGCGCCGCGCGAGAACCGCCGCCGCTGCCACCACCGCCCGATCGACTCCGCCACCCTCCGCACGCTACGCGCGACCACCGACGCGGAGCCGCGGCGCTCGCGACCGCAGGGGGATCTCGATACGCCCTGCGGGCTGCTCGATCAGCAAAGCGGGGGCGGGCGCTCCCGTGTCGTGCCGTGCGGCGCGAGCGCATCGCGGAATCGCGTGCCAAGCGATTCCGCGGAGCGGACGCGGGACGCTCCACCCGCTCAGCCACGCTCCCGGCCGACTGCGGTGGGGGACGGCGGAGCCGTCCCCCACCTAGTGAGCGGAGTCCTGCTCGTCGATGTCCGCGATCTCGGCCTCGTCGGGCTTGAAGGTCAGCGAGAACATGGCGATCGCGACGAGCACGACGATGAAGGCGACGCCGAACGAGATGAGCGCGACGACCGGCTCGCGGGTCGAGAGCATGACGACGAGGCCGACGAAGGCCGCCATCACCGCGGAGAAGCCGATGAGCTCGAGCGGGCGCAGGCGGTCCTTGCGGGTCGGCTGGAACGTGCGGGGCGTGAACTCGCTCGGGTCGCGCGGCGGGGCGGAGTCGGCCGCCGAGGCGCGGTCGGCGGGAGAGGCGGGGTCGGGCTGCTGGCCTTCGGCGGTCATCGGTCTCCTCCGGAGGTCGGTGTCGTGGGGGCGACGGGATCGTGTCCGGTGGCTGCGTCGGCGCCGGCGGCCCATTTGAGCGAGAACGCCGCGATGGCGAGGAAGACGGCGACCATCACGGCGTAGGCGCCGAGGAGGCCGACGGTGACGACGGGGTGGGGCGGGAGGAGTCCGAAGGCGGCGCCGAGGAGCATCGTGCCGATGCCCACGATCACGGAGTCGCGGGCGGCGAGGCCCTGACCGCGGCGACCGCTCGAGAACTCCAGGAAGCCGGAGAGCAGCGCCCAGCCGGCGACGAGGGCCACGAAGGAGAGCAGGTTGGCCACGGGGAGCGCGACGAGCGCCGCGACGCCGGCGACCAGGGTGAGCACCGCGGAGCCGAGGGCGAGCGGGCGGGCCCGGCCGCTCCAGGCGCGGAGCCCGAGAGCGAGCGAGACGGCGCCGGTCGCGATCGCGAAGCCCCCGAAGACGGCGAGGCCGAACGCGGGCCCGTGGTCGGGCGAGAAGGTGACGACGCAGCCGGCGACCGCCGCGATCACGGCGCGCGCGAGGGGCAGGGTCCACAGGCGGCGGTCGGAGTCGGCGGCGATGGCCACGGTCGAGCCTCTCTGGGGTGGAGGGAGAAGGCGTCCGGGAGCGGACGGCCGGGGGCGCGGCGGCTCGGCGCCGCGGACTCCAGCGATTTTACGCTCCCGCGGCTCCGCCCAGGCCCGGAGCGCGGCCCGGGGCGCGATCCGGGGCGAAGTCGCAGGCGGCTCAGCCGAGCCAGACCTCCTCGACCCGCGGGAACACGGCGTCGGCGGAGAAGCGCTCGCGGAAGCGCGCCCCGGCCTTCTCGACGACCTCGGCCCGCGCGTCCTCGTCGGTGATGAGCTCGGTCAGCGCGGCGGCGAGGCCGTCCACGTCTCCGGGCGCGACCACCCGGCCGCAGCCGTCGCCGAGGACCTCGGGGATGCCGCCGACCGCGGTCGAGACGACGGCCGCGTCGCGGGCGAGGGCCTCGAGGATGAAGATCGGCATCGCCTCGTCACGCGAGGGCAGGACGGCGAGGGACGCCTCGTCGAGCAGAGCGAGCAGGCGGGCGTTCTCGAGCGAGCCCAGGAACTCGATCCCCGGGACGCCGCGGTCGACGACCTCCGGCTCGCGGATCGGACCGGCGACCAGCAGGCGCCAGCCCTCCTTGCCCTCGACCTTCGCCCACGCCTTCTGCAGCACGTCGACGCCCTTGCGGTGGCTGACGACGCCGCCGAAGACGACGGTGCGGGTCTTCTCGCGCGGGGTGCCCTGCTCGAGCGCGTTCGGCACGAGGTGCACGCGGTCGGCGGGGACGTAGCGGCGGCAGATCGCCGAGGTCTCCTCCGAGAGCGAGATGATCTCGTCCGCGCTGCGCAGCACGTCCTTCACCAGGCGCGGGTGCGCGGCGGTGAAAGCGGCGAACTCGCTGCCGTGCAGGTGGGCGACCGTCCGCAGGCCCAGGCGGTGCGCGAGGCGGAGGAGCGATCCCTCGCGGAGGAACGAGCCGCGCTCCGAGAGGTGGACGACGATCACGCTGCCGGGCTCGCGGCGCGCGATCGCGACGATGCGGGCTGCGGCGCCCGCGGCCAGGCGGGCCGCGGCGACGTGCTCGCCCGGAGCGGTGCGGGAGGAGATCACCCGGACGTCGGAGCGCTCGAACGGCCAGCGCAGGTACCCGTTGACGACCTGCGTCATGCCTCCGGGGACCTCTCCGCTGCGGCCGACGTGGTACACCCGCGTCTTCGGGCCGGCAGGGGCGGCAGGGGCACCCGCAGCGGCCGGGCGGCTGCGGGGCGGCACGGCGAGCAGCGCCTGGATGTCGTCGCGGACGCCGCGGAGGCGTCCGCGGGCGACGAGCAGCTTCTCGAGCAGCTCGCTGCGCCGCGCGACCACGGCGGAGAAGGTCTCGACGCCCGCGGCCGGCGTCGTCCGGGACATGTCGACCGTGACGTCGTGGATCCCGATGGTCTCGAAGTGGCGCGAGGCCTTCGTCGATCCGTCCATCTGCAGGCTCACCGGAGCCGCGCCCTCGGTGAACGCCATGATGATCACGTGCAGCCGGTCGCTCATCGCGACTCGGGCGGTGCGGTAGAGCTCGCGCAGCAGGATCTCGTGCTCGTCGTGGGTGTGCGCCGGATCCCAGTCGAGGATGTCCGCGTCCAGGTCGGCGGCGAGACGGCGGGAGCGCTCGGCGTCGACGGCGACCTGCGTGACCACGACGATGTCGAGGTCCTCGCGCTCGGCGAAGCCCTTGATCGCGGCCAGCCACTCCTGCTCGGGGTAGGGGCGGGCGTCCACCTCGTGGTCCTCGCGGAGGGAGAGGACGAGCACGCGCCGCTCCTCGTCGGGCTGCGCGGCGAACGCGGTCAGCTCCGCGTCGCTCGAGCCCTCGCCGTAGCCGAGGTCGGGCATGGCGGCGCCGACGCGCATGTAGCCGGCGGTCTTGTCGTCGCGCCAGCGGGTGTAGCTCGAGAGCGCCATCGAGGGCCACATGATCGCGCGGGGCAACGGAGCGAAGTTGCGGGTGCCCACGCCGGCGCGGATCACGCGGCCGCCGCCGAGGCGCACGAGGGCGATGCCCGGGAGCATCACGAGGTGCTCCTTCATCCCGATCAGGGTCAGCTGGATCTCGCCCGGCTTGAACACCGAGTTCGCCCGGCCGGCGAGGGCCTCGCGGGCGAGCGCCGCGTACCAGCGCAGGAGCGAGCGGTACACCGTGTCGTCCGGGCCCAGGCGCAGGCCGTCGTCGTAGCCCCACGGCGAGTGGCCGACGTAGACGTGGAGCGGACCCGACTCGCGGAGCCAGTCGAGGAGCTGGCGGCGCAGGATGATGTCGCCGATGTTCTCGTACTGGCCGCGGCCGACGGCGAAGATCGATCGGGCAGGTGTCACGGGCGGGCCTTTCGGAGGGGGTCGCGTGGGGGTGACCGGTGCGGAGCGGGGAGCGTCGCGGGTCTCCCCGGCCGATCCTCCTGCCGCGCTGCCGTCGTGGGCCGGGCCGGCCGGGCTCCGCAGGAGCGGGCTCGGGGCCGATGGCGCCCCGGGCAGACTAGCGCAGGCCGGCTCGGCGGATCGAGGAGGAGTGCTCGCGTCAACAGCCGTTGGTGACCAGGAAGGCCTTGAGGAACGCGCCCGTCTGGTAGACGTACTGGTTCACCAGGTAGTCCAGGCCCATGGGCTCCCCCGAGGGCACCATCGAGAGCTCGCCGGAGTAGCAGCGCCCGATGATCATCTCGGCGCGCACGAGGTGGGGGGCGCTGGTGATCACGATGACGTGGTCCCAGCCGTTCTGCTCGGCCATGTCGCGCAGCTGCCGGGCCTCTCCCTGCGTGGTGAGCGGGTCGGCGGAGTAGCAGAGGACGTCGCCGCCGGGCTCGTTGCACTTCTTGTACTTCTTGTCGTCGTGGGGCGCGTTCATCTCGCCGGGGCCGACCGAGAGCACCATCGTGTCCGTCGCTCCGGAGGTGATGATCCGGCGGGCGAACTCGACGCGCGCCCTCGTGGACGGGCCCAGCACGAAGACCGCGTCCGCCTGCTCGGGGATCGGATCGATCGGGGGCGTGACGTAGAGGGGGATCCCGGCGCCGAAGAGGGCGAGCACGACGAGGGGGACGAGTAGGAGCCGTCCGATCACGGTGCGCGCGCGGATCCGGCGGCGTCGCGGGCGCTCCCGGGCGGGCGGGGTGGACGGACGGTCGCCGGTCGCGGTCGTGGCCGTGTCCATCGCGTCCTCCCTCTCGTCGGGACCGCCGCTCGACCGCGGCGGGTGATCCGCGACGCGGGTGCGACGGCGATCACCAGTGGACAGCCCATCATCGCAGTGTTTCGGCGCGGGGTCGGCCCGGTGAACGCCCGGTCAATTCTCTCGGCCGGCGGCCCGGACCGGGGCCGTGTCCAGAGTGGCCGGATAGGGTCGCCGTTCCTCGACCGAGCAGCGCTCCCCTCATCCACACCGCGGACGGGCGTTCCCGGAGTCCCCTCCCGATCCGACCTCCGCCCTCCGATCCGTCGTCGACACCGAATGTGACCGTCCCGCGTACACGCGGCCTCGGCGGTTCGCCAGTCCTTCAGCCGTGTCGCTGGTACGAGCCCGACCACCACGCCCGAACGGGGTACTACAACCTGAATCCGTCTCATCCAGCCGTCAGTCGCACGGCCCGTCTATAGCGTCGGGAGGACCAGCACCACCCCCTTGAGCAGCCCCCCTCGAACCGCCCCCGACGCCCCCTCGAAGACCCGGAGCCGATCGTGAATCCTCAGACGACGCCAGACCCGTCCCGCCCCCGCCGACGACGCGCACGCCTCTCCCTCACGACCGCTCTGATCGCCGCTCTCGGCATCCTGGTCGCCCCCCTCACGGCCCCGGCCGCCTCCGCGGCCACCCTCGACCCGGGCGCCGGGCAGAGCACGCGGATCCAGGAGACGAACTCCTCGCTGACCTACAGCGGCTCGTGGCGCACGATGACGGGCGGCGACAGCGGCGGCGGGATCAAGTTCCTCAACAGCACCGGCTCCGTCTCGTTCAGCTTCCGCGGCACCGGCTTCAGCTGGATCAGCCGCACCACCGCCTCCGCCGGCATCGCCACCGTCACGGTCGACGGCGCGAGCACCTCGGTCGACCGGTACACGAAGACCACGGCGTACCAGGTCCCGGTGTTCACGAAGAAGGACCTCGCCGACACCGTCCACACCGTCAAGATCGCCTGGAGCGGCAGGGCCAACAGCTCTGCGAGCGACAAGAACCTCGTCATCGACGCGTTCGACATCACCCGCGCGACTCCCGCCACCGAGGAGCCGACCGACGAGACCGGCGGCGGCGACGACGGACCCGTGCTCGACCCCTCCGGAGCGACCAGCCTCCTCGTGCAGGAGACCGACCCCGCGCTGCAGTACACCGGCTCGTGGAGGTCGATGGCGGGCGGCGACAGCGGCGGCGGGATGAAGTACCTGACCTCCGCCGGATCGGTGCAGTTCACCTTCGTCGGCACGTCGTGGCGCTGGATCAGCCGGAAGACCTCCTCCTCCGGCATCGCCGCGGTCTCGGTCGACGGCGGGCCCGTCACCAAGGTCGACCGCTACAGCTCGACCGCGCAGTACCAGGTGCCGGTCTACGAGACGACCGGCCTCGCCGAGGGCACGCACACCGTGACCATCTCCTACACCGGGACGAAGAACTCCAGTTCGACCGACAAGAACCTGATCATCGACGCGTTCGTGCTCGCCGAGGACGGCCTCGCGACCGACGCCGTCGAGCTCTCCCCCCTGACCGACGGCTACACCGTCGCCTGGGACGCGCCGTTCAGCTCGCGGGTCGTCTCGTACGACGTGCACCGCTCGAACGAGGACGGCTCCGGCGACACCGTCGTCGGCACGGTCGCCGACCCGATCCGCCAGTACCGCGACGAGACCGCCGAGGCGGGACGCGCCTACACGTACACCGTCTCGGCCACCGACGACGCGGGCCGCGACTCCCGGTTGACGGAGTCGGCCACCACCACGGCCGACCTCCTCGACTCCCGCGACTCGCTGCTCGCCGCGTTCGACTGCCCTGCCGCCACCAAGACGGTGACGAACTCGGCGCAGCTCGTCACCGCCCTGGCCAACCCGCGCTCGGGTGACGTCATCCGCCTGGCCGACGGCGTCTACACCGGCAAGTTCGCCCTCCGCGGCACCGCCGCCCAGCCCGGCTCGATCTGGATCTGCGGCTCGCCCAACGCGGTCCTGACCTCCGGATCCACCTCGAGCGGCACCGCGCTCATCCTGAACACGGTGAGCGACGTCCACCTCGTGGGCTTCTCGGTCCGCAGCTCCTTCCAGGGCATCCAGGTGCTCGCCAGCACGGGCGTCCAGATGGCCGGCCTGACGGTGAGCGAGATCGGCTACGAGGCGGTCCACTTCCGCAACCAGACCACCGACTCGCTGATCGTCGGCAGCACCATCCGCCGCACCGGTCTCGTCGCCGCCAAGTACGGCGAGGGCGTCTACGTGGGCACCTCGGACCGCAACTGGTGCGAGTTCAACGACTGCGACCCGGACCGCACGGCCCGCATCGCCGTCGTGGACAACACGATCAGCGACACCGGCGCCGAGCCGATCGAGGCCAAGGAGGGGACCCTCGACGGGGACATCCTCGGGAACACCGTGGTCGGAGGATCCCGCCTCGCCTCGGACGTCGTCTCGCTGATCCTGGTCTCGGGCAACGGCTGGCTGGCCGCGGGCAACTCCGCCGCGGGCACCACCACCTACGGCTACCAGGTGATCACCCGCGCCGACGGCTCGGGCAACGACAACACCATCAGCGGCAACCTCGCGCTGAAGACCCGGGACGCCGTGGTGTACCTCCACCAGCCGTCCAACTGGTCCACCAGCGGCAACTCGCTGAGCTGCTCCAACTCCGGGAAGGACCTGATCGGGAACGTGGCCTGCACGCCGTGACCTGATCCGCTCCCCGCGCGCAGAACCGCCGCCGTCGTCCCCTCGACGGCGGCGGTTCTGCGTGTGCTCTGCTCCCGTCGACCGCGCACGGTCGGTCGGGGCCCAGCGCGACTGCCGCGGCTTCCGCGACTTCTGCGGAGTCGGCGAGGGCGTGGGCGGGCGCTCAACGCCTCCGGGACCGCGGGACGGGGCGGGCGGACGGGGACGGGACGGGAGCCGACCGACGCGCCCGCTCCTCTCGAGCACGCAGGAGTCGGCGGGGTCGCCCGCGAGTACCGCGCGACCTCTGCGGGCCTGCGCGGCGAGCGGGGGACGGAGAGGGGCCGGAGGGGCCGTCTGAGCGCCGGAGGGGCCGTCCGGGCGCCGGAGGAGCCGTCCGGGCGCCGGAGGAGCCGTCTGAGCGCCGGAGGAGCCGCGTGGGCGCCGGAGGGGCCGCCCAGCCGCCGGAGTGGGCTGTCCGCCGTCTGGGCACCGACGTCGGGGCGGGCGGGCCCCGGCGGGCACCGCGCGCGCCCCGGACACGGAAGAGCGCACCGCGGCCGGGGCCGGGGTGCGCTCTCCGCAGCGTGCGAGGACGCGATCAGACGATCGCGGGGGCCTTCTGCAGCTTGTGGCGGGCCAGGACGACCGCGCCGACCACAGGGGTGCCGGCGGTCTCGATCCAGTGCACGTCGGCGGCGGCCTGGGGCGAGTCGACCTTGCCCTCGATCAGCACGAGGACGGCGCCGTCGGCCACGCCGCGGAAGGTCGGCGACTGCTCGGTCGCGCCGAGGGTGCCGGTGACGATCAGGACGATGTCGTAGACCTTCTCGAGCTCCTCGACCAGCGCACGGAGGGCGTCGGTCGGCATCGGCGTGCCCGCCTGGGCGCCGCCCGCGGGGAGCAGGTCGAGGCGGTCGGTCGAGCGCTTGATGATCGCGTCGTCGAGCGAGGCGGATCCGGCGAGCACCTCGCGCAGACCCGGGCGTCCGCCCGAGGCCGAGGCGAGAGCCGAGCCCTCGGCGGTGCCGTCCACGATCACGACGGACGAGCCGAGCACGGCCAGCGCCTTGGCGAGCAGCACCGCGGTGGCGGTGTGCGGGGTCTTCTCGGACGCCGGAGCGATCGCGAAGGAGGAGTACGAGCGGGTGCGCGCGATGGCGGAGAGCTCGAACGCCACGGCCGAGTAGCGGGCCGGGATCTCGGTCGAGTTCAGCATCTCGTCGAGCTTGGTGGCCTTGACCGGGACGATGCCCAGCAGCGGCCGGTCGATCGCGGAGCGGACGTCGTCGCCGCTGCGGAGGCGGCGGTCGAGGGCGGTCATCACGATCGCCACTCCCACGCCGACCACGGCGCCGCCGAGGATGCCGAGCGCGAGCAGGACGAGGATGCCTCCGGTGACCGGCAGCTCCGGCGGGAGCGCCTGGCTGAGCACCTGGAGCTGGATCTGCGGGACGGCGACGCCGTTCGTGGTGGTCGTCGCCGGGTCGGAGCCCTTCACGGCCGCGTCGAGCTGGGCGGCGACCGCGTTGGCGATGACCGCGGCCTGCTCGGGCGAGGGGTCGGTGGCCGAGATCGTGATGACCACGGACTCCGGCTCGGCGAGGACGGTCACGCGCTTGGCGAAGTCCTCGATGGGCTCGTCGATGCCGAGGCCGTCGATGACGCCCTGCAGGACGGTGTCCGAGGTGCCGAGGGCGACGGAGGTGACCGTGGCCTGGGCGGCGGCGCTGTTGGCCGCGACCCGGTCCGCGGTCGAGAGGACCCCGGTGGAGGAGACCGCGACGTACACGCGCGCGTCCGCCTTGTACTGCGGGAGGAGGACGGCGTTGAGTACCAGGGCCGCCACGGCGCCGAGCAGAGCGAAGGCGACGATGTAGACCCACCTCCGGCCGATGCCGGCGAACAGTCCGTTCAAGGTCATGGTGTGTGGTGTCCCTTTCGTCGACTGCACCGGAGTGCAGGGGGTCTGACTGTAGCGTCGTGATGTGTCGTCCGCGTTGCGCGGAACCGGCCGCGAGGTTTCGCGCGGAAGCGGTGGATCAGAGGTGGGCCTGCAGGAAGGCGAGGATCGCCTTCTTGTTGTTCGGGGTGTTGTTCTGGAGCCCGTGGTGGCCGGAGCCGTCCACGCCGACCTCGGACGCCACTCCGGCGTCCTGCAGGGCGACCTGCATCGCGTCGGCCTGCTCGACCGGGACGAGCTCGTCCTCGGAGGTGAGCCAGATCTGCGGGGCGTCCGTGGAGTCGACCGAGGTGATCGGCGACGCGGGGATGCTCTGCGGGCAGCTCGTCGAGTCGATCTCGTCGCAGTCCAGGTAGGCGAGGATCTGCTCCTTCGCCTCGGGCACCGGCGAGCCCAGCGACATCCCGGTCTCGGTCATGTCGGCGACCGCCGAGAAGGCGACGACCGTCTTGACCCGCGAGCCCTCGGTGAGGGACCCCTCGCCGAGCGTGCCCAGGGTCGCTCCGATGATCGCTCCGGCGGAGCTGCCCATCACGCCGATGCGGGCGGGGTCGAGGCCGAAGCGCGTGACCTGCGCGGGGTCGCGCAGCCACTCGACGGCGGCCTGCGCGTCCTCGATCTGGCCGGGGTACCGGCTGTCCTGGAGGAGGCGGTAGTCGACGGAGACCGAGACGAAGCCGCGCTCGGCGTAGTACTCGCACAGCTCGGTCATCCCGCCCTCGTCGCGGGCGCCGTCGACGAATCCTCCGCCGTGCAGCATCAGCAGCGCGGGCCGGTCGGTGCCGCCCTCGGTGGGGAGGCAGGCGTCGGCCTTCAGCGAGACGCCGTCGACCGAGCGGTACTCGATCGCCTTCTCCGTCGTGAAGCCGTCGGGCGTGCGGACGGGCTCGGGCTGCGAGGAGCAGCCGGCGAGCCCGAGGGCGACGGCCACGACGGCCGCCAGGACTCCGGCGCTGCGTGCTCGTGTCGTCTTCACTCGTGGGACTCCGCTCTCTTCTTCTCGTAACTGGGGGAGGTACCGGGCTCATCGGCCGGGACCGCGGCGGGATCGGAGACGGCTCCGGGGCCGCGCGCAGGGACGGGCACGGGCGTGCGCCGCTTGCCGGGGCCGCCGAGGGCGGCCGGGGGGACGTAGATCCACTTGACCTTCGAGAGGTAGCGGGTCACGAAGAGCGAGAGGACGACCGCCAGCACCATGACGACCAGCAGCAGCGGCACCTCGAAGCCGCCGAGCTCGGAGCGGTCCTCGGGGAGGATCACCCGCAGGACCGTGATGGCGATCACGATGAAGTAGAGGTGCAGCAGGTAGATGTGCAGGCTGCGCTCGCCGCAGATCGTGAAGAAGTTCAGGAAGCGCACCCGGGAGAGGGCCCGCGACACGAGGATGCCCATCGCGACGGCGGCCATCTGGCCGGCGAGGGCGAGGAACGGCACCCAGCGGATCGGGAAGAGGAAGAGCACCGCGCTCAGCACGACGAAGACCGGAGTGACGTAGAGGAACGCGCGGCTCCCCTTCTGCTCGACGAAGTCGATGATCCTCTTCGAGTAGAGCGAGCCCACGAGGAAGAAGACGAACAGGGCGCCGATGCGGTTCCAGCCCACATTGGTCGTGTTGAGGAGACCGGTGGTGAACATCGTCCCCATCACCGCGGCGAGAGCGACCTGCACGCGGTGGTCGACCTTCCGCAGGAGCCACGCACCGAGCGTGAAGAGGACGAGGCCGTAGATGAACCAGTAGCTGCTGCTGGGCCAGAAGAACAGCAGGAGCAGGTTGAGCGGGTCGGTCGCGGGGAGCTCGCCGAGGCCGCCGTTCGCGAGCGGCACGACCAGGTAGAAGGCCATGCGGATCACGGACCAGACCACGTAGAGCCAGAGCAGCGGGTACAGCCTGCGGCGCCAGAGGTCGCGGAAGCTCCAGGTGCGGATGCGCGAGCCGAAGAGGCCGGACACCAGGAAGAAGAGGGGCATCGGGAACAGCTCGAACACGACCTTGATGCGGCCGAGAGTGTTCTCGACCCCGATGTCACCGAGGTACAGCGACGTGTGGTAGTAGACGACCATCAGGATGGCGGCGCCCTTGGCGAAATCCACCCATTCGCGTCGGGCTCCGCCCGCAGGCTTCAGCAGCTTCATTCTCTCCCCCTTGTGCCCGGCCGGACCGCTCGTGAATTCCACCCGAGGTGAACAAGGCTCAGAGAAGCACGCAGGCTCGGTCGCACAACGCGACCGACGATCAAGACTAAGGGTGTGTCGTCCGCGCCGCACATTCGGCGGAATAGTGACGAGGACTCGAGTGCCGGGACGTGCACTCCGGCCTTTCCGCTCACCGGGGAGACGACGGTCACCGGCGTCCGTTCCCGGCGCTCATCGCCGCACGGTAGAGCGCGGGCGCCGCGGCGGCGAGCCCGAAGAGGACGGAGCGCTTGAGGTCGCGCCGGCGCACGAGCGCGACCAGGTGCCGGACGCCCGCCTCGTCGTGCGCGGCCCGCCAGAGCCGGTCGGCCTCCTCGGGGCTGTGCGCGCCCGAGGTGGCGTCCTTGAAGCGGGAGAGCAGGGAGAAGCGCGCGCGGTAGTAGGAGTAGTCCTGCGAGTCGAGGATGCGCGGGTCGAGCCCGCGGGCCGTCCGCTCGATCACCGCGGCGAGCCCGGCGAGCGAGTCGGCGCGCTTCGCGCCCGACCGGATGATCGAGCCGGACCGGAGGCGGTACTCGTAGACGGAGTCGGGGACGACGACGACCTCGTCGGCCGCGGCGAGCAGCTGCGCGACCTGCGCCTGGTCCGAGTGCTGGCGGATCCGCGTGAAGTCGATGCCGTCGAACAGCTCGCGGCGGAACAGCTTGTTCCAGAGGTGCCCGGTCAGCTCGCCGACCAGGAGCGCGGTGAAGGCGCCCCGGCCCGAGAGCGCGAGCGGGCCGCGCAGGGAGCCGACGGGCGTGGATCCGGTCGAGTCGACCGTGACCGCCTGGGCGACCACCACGTCGGCGCGGCCCGCCTCCCCCGCGGTGAGCATGGCCTCGACCGCGGTCTCCGGCCACTCGTCATCGGCGTCGACCAGCCAGACCCACTCGCCGGCGGCCTCGCCGACGGCGCGCTCGCGAGCGGCGGCGACGCCCTGGTTCTCGTCCTGGCGGAGGTAGCGGATCCGCTCGTGCTCGTCGGCGAACGCGCGGCCGATCGCCTCGGTCCCGTCCGTCGAGGCGTCGTCGACCACGAGGATCTCGAGCTCGGCGTGGGTCTGCCGCAGCAGGCGCTCCAGAGCGGAGGCGAGGTGCGCCTCCTCCTGGTGCGCCGGGACGACGACCGAGACGAGGGTCACTTCTGCCCCACGACCCGGCGGAGCACCGTCTCGAGGTCGCGGCCGCTCGACTCCAGCGAGAAGCGGTCGAGCCAGCGGTCGATGCCGGTGATCTCGAGCTCGCTCGCGCGGATCAGCGCATCGGCGAGGTCGGAGGCGGACGGGGTGAGCGCGAGCTCGCCGGTGAGGCCGGGGACGATCGCGTCCGCGACTCCGAGCGCCCCGGACACGGCGACCGAGGGGACGCCGGCGGCGGCCGCCTCGACCAGCACGTTGCCGAAGCCCTCGCGCAGCGACGGGAGGAGCACGACGGCGTTCTCGTCGAAGTGGTGGAACCAGTCCTCGACCCAGCCCATGTCCTGGAAGTCCACGCCGCGCGCGGTCGCCTCCGCCTTCATGCTCCCGAGCAGCGGGCCGCCGCCGAAGGAGACGACCTTCGCGGGGATGCCGCGGCGCTCCAGCTCCTCGGCCGCGAGGATCGCGAGCTCGGGGCGCTTCTGGACGACGAGGCGGCAGGGCAGCACGATCTGCAGGCCCGCCGCGGTGCCCGGGGTGCGCGAGACCTGGCGTGAGCGGTCGACCTTGGCGGTCGCCGGGTTCGGCACGACGGTGCAGCGCTCGCCCGAGACGCCGAAGCCGGCGACGAGCTCGCCTGCGACGGGGTGCGAGATCGCGATGACGTGGTCGGCGCGGCGGTAGAGCGTCTTGGCGAGCCCGAGCTGCACCTTCTGGGTCTTCGAGAAGCCCGGGATGCCGAGCGAGACGAGGTTGCGCTCGCTCACGATGGTCTTCGGACGGTCCGCCTTCGCGGTCATCTCGGCCGAGGCCAGGAGCACGATGTTCGGGTAGCCCTGCAGGGCGACCGCGACGTCGGGGGTGCGGCGGCGGAACAGCTCCTTGAGCATCCGCGCCTTGCCGACGTGGCCCTTGCCCTCGCCGATGCGGTGCAGCACCGCGCCCTCGGGGAGGTACTCGTCGGTGCCCTTCACCGAGGTGGTGACGACGTCGACGTGGTGGCCCTGCTCGAGGAGCCAGCCCATCCAGGTGCGGGCGACGAACTCGGCCCCGCCGCCGTGCAGCGACGTGACGACGAACATGATCCGCATGCGCGGTCCCTTCTCCTGCGCCGCGCTCATCGCACGACCTCCGCGCCGAGGCCGCGGGTGTTGAGCGCCGAGAGGCGGCGCACCTCGGGCATGGCCGCGTCGATGGTGGCGCGCACGCCGCCGTCGCCCGGCTCCGCGAGGATGCGGTCGATCACCGGGAGGACGCGGTCGGCGAAGCCGGGGACCGGCTCGACGCACAGCTGCGGCAGGCCGATGAGGCGCATGATGCCCTCGACCTTGCCCTGGGTGGCGAGAGTGATCGCGGGGACGCCGAGCGAGAGCGACATGATCGCGAGGTGCATGCGGCCGGTGACGGTCAGCAGGGCGTCCTCGGCGAGGCCGCGGATCTCGGCGGGCATGAGCACGCGGTCGACGACGGTGACGCCCTCGGATCCCACGCGCTCGGCGACCGCGCGGACGGCCACCTTGTCGTCGCCGATGGGGCGGGAGACGTGCGGGAGGAGCACGACGTGCACGCCGGCGGCGCGGAGGCGGTCGACGATGCGCTCGTACTCCGGCACCTGGTCGACCATGCCGGCGACGAGGGCGCTCGCGTTCACGAGAGCGAAGGGGACGCCCTCCGGCAGTCCCAGCCCCTCGCGGAAGCTGCGGTCGCGGGTGCGCGCCGAGAAGACGATGTCCGTGACCTCCTCGACGCGCTGCACGCCGATGCTCCGGGCGCGCTCCGCCGAGAGCGGGTCTCGGAGCATCGGGACGACGCCGGCGCGGGAGGCGGCGATCAGGGAGCGGCGGGCGGCGAGGCGGGCCGCGGCGTTCCAGGAGAAGCCGAGGATGCGCGTGGGCACCCCGGCCTCGGCGGCCGCCTGCGCGAGCAGGGAGCGGCGGACCGAGCCGCGGAGGCTGTACTTGCCGTCCATCATGTCGGCGCCGACGACCGAGACCGAGCGGGCGCGGCGGATCAGCGCGGCGTAGGCGCGGAGGTCGGCGGCGTGCGCGTCGCCCACTCCGTAGACCAGGTGCGGGAGCTCGACGACCTCGACGCGGTCGGCCTGCTCCTCGGGGATCACGACGTCGCCGGCGTAGCGCTGGATCACCACGACGGGTCCGGTGGTGTTCTCGAGGAACGCCTCCAGCATCGCCTGGTCGCCGATGTTGCCGCTGCCGGGAGCGGCGATCACGAGGTGCGACTCGGGCTCGGGGCGGAGGTCCGCGAGGGCGGCGCGGAGCACCGCCGCGTCGCGGCGGGCGGGCAGGCGGGTCGTCGTGACGAAGTCCTTCTTCCAGGACTTGACGACGCCGAGCTTGAGTTTCATCGATCTCTTTCGGTGGGGGGGACGGCGGCGGGAGGCCGCTCGGAGTCGGGAGTGCCGGCCGTGACGGCCCCGTCGACCAGCGCGCTGTCACCGGTGGGGCTGGTGGCGTCGACCGTGGCCGGGGCGGGAGCGGCGGCCGGGCGGCTGCGTCGGAAGTGGCGGCGCAGGTCGGCGAGGCCGAGGATCTGGCGGCGGAACGCGGGGAGGATCAGCATCCAGAGCCCCACCCCGACCAGGACGGCGGCGCCGCCCACGAGGAGGCGGAGGACGGGCTGGTCGGCGGGGATCCAGACGGTGGAGAAGAAGGAGCCGACCGTTATCGATCCGAACGCGATGCCGCTGCGGAGGCCGTTGGTGAACATCTCGCGGGCGGGGGCGTCGGAGGTGCGGCCGATCCAGATCAGCGCGATCGGCCAGGTGAGGGCGAGCGAGCCGGCGTACGCGATCGCGACGCCCGTCACTCCCCAGTTGGAGCCGAGCAGGATCAGGACGACCATCAGCGGGCGGGTCGCCAGGCTGTACCAGACGCTCTGGCGCACCAGGCCCTTGGAGAGGAACACCCACCAGGAGCAGTACGCCGTGGCCTGGAAGAACCCGGCCACGAGCAGGATCTGGAAGATCGGGACCGAGGCGAGCCAGCGCTCCCCCAGCAGGATCCGGATGACCGAGTCGGACTGGGAGCCGAGGACGGCGAGCACGAGGCCCATCACCGTCAGCATCGCCGACTGGCCGAAGAGGATGAACGTGCGGAACCGCTCGCGCTCGTCCTGCAGCTTGGAGAGCACGGGCAGGGCCACGCGCTGCGCCGGGGCGTTGAGCTGCTGCAGCGGCAGCATCATCAGCTGGAACGCGCGGTTGTAGAGGCCCAGGTCGACCGGGCCGAAGCGCGCGCCGATGATGACGGAGTCGACGTTCTTGCTCGCGTAGGTCAGCGCCTGGGTCGCGAAGACGCCGCCTCCGTAGCGGAGGAAGTGGCCCATCGCCTCTCCGCGGCGGTAGCGGCCGGGCCGCCAGCCGGTGATGAAGACCAGCATCAGCACGCCGATGAGCGGCTGCACGACCTGGCTCGCGGCCAGCGCCCAGTAGCCGGCGCCG
Organism: Rathayibacter sp. AY2B3; assembly: GCF_002931755.1. Classification (NCBI taxonomy): domain Bacteria; kingdom Bacillati; phylum Actinomycetota; class Actinomycetes; order Micrococcales; family Microbacteriaceae; genus Rathayibacter; species Rathayibacter sp. AY2B3. Next base: position 20,068 of record NZ_PSUG01000003.1, read on the forward strand.
CCGAGCGCCATCAGCACACCGACCACGAGGCCCAGCACCTGGCCGACGATGTCGACCAGGGTGAGCTTCACGAAGCGGAGGTGCCGGGCGAGGTCGGCGCGGAACTGCGTCGAGATCCCGTTGAGCAGGAACGTCGAGGAGAGCACGACGGTCAGCAGCTGGAGCCGGTCGTCGCCGTAGAGCGCGGCGATCGGCCACGAGGCCGCGATGACCAGCAGGGTGAGGGTGAGGCCGATGCCCGCGTTCATCCAGAACAGGTTGCTCTTCTGGCCCGGCGTGATCTCCTTCGCCTGGATGGCGGCGGAGGAGAGGCCGAAGTCGCGGAAGATCTCGCCGATGCCGATGATCGCCGTGACCATCGCGAGCAGGCCGTAGTCGGCCGGCGCGAGCAGGCGCGCGAGGACGACGATGCTGCCCAGCTGGACGGCGATGCGGATCGCCTGCCCGCCGATGGTGACGGCGGCGCCGCGGCTCGCGGAGCGGCCGAGGCTCGGGGACGGCTTCCGGATGGTCTCGCTCATCGGGTCGAGCCCTTCTTGGTGGCGATCGCGCCCTCGTAGGCCTTCTTGAGCTGGAGTCCGAGCACGTCCCAGTCGCGACCGGAGAGCGCGGGGAGCCCCTCCGGCGGGCGGGTGCGCGTGCGCTCGAGCGCGGAGGTGATCAGCTCGGGAGTGAGATCGCCGTCGTACTCGATCACCCAGTCGCTGCCGACCTCCTCGGCCAGGGCCGTGTTGGTGGGCGTGCGGGGCACCAGGATCGGCCGGCCGAGCGAGAGGGCGACCAGGATCGACCCGGAGTTGTGCATCTCGCGGTAGGGCAGGACGATCAGCTCGGCCCGGCCGATCTCGTCGACCATCTCGGCGTCGTCGACCCGGCGGAGCGTGGTGCGCACCCGGGTGTCGCGGGCGGCCCGCTCCTCGACCAGCTCGCGCTGGCCGGTGCTGGGGCTGCCGACCACGTGCAGGGACAGGGAGTCGTCCTCCACGCCGTGGAACACGTCCATCAGCTCGACGACGCCCTTGTACGGGCGGATGATGCCGAAGTAGAGCACGCGGCCGTGCTCGCGCTCGGGCAGCGGGTGCTGGGCGAACTGGTCGCGGTAGTGGCCGTGCAGCACGGTGACGGCGGGCGCCCGGCCGGGAGTGACGGTCGTGGGGTTCAGGCGGACGAACAGGTCGGTCGCTCGGTCGATCCGGGCGAGCGAGCGGCGCTCGGCGGCGGGACCGAGCTCGTGCGGGTGCAGGTTGTGCACCGTGCGCACGAGCGGGATGCGCTGGAGCGCGAGGCGCACCAGCAGCACGTCGAGAGCGCGGCGGCGCAGGAAGCGGTGCACCGGGCTGCGGCCGCGGATCATCAGCTCGGGCCAGTGCACGTGCAGCACGTCGTAGTCGGCGAGCAGGGCGCTGCGCCAGGAGAAGAACAGCAGCTCGACGCCGGGCGCCAGGCCGTCGACGATCGAGTCGACGTACTGCGTGGTCGAGTCCGGCGGAGCGAGCGACTGCTGGACGACGAGCGCGGCCGGCGACGAGTCGTTCCTGCGCGAGCGGCGGCTCACCGCTCGCCCCGCATCCCGACGGCCATCGGCGCGTCGAAGATCCGCGCCCCGAGCGGCTGGCGCATCCGGATGCCCTTGGAGAAGTCGGGGACGTGCACCGGGTTCAGGCAGATGATGACGAGGAAGCCCAGGAGCAGGTGGCTGGGGCGGACCGCGTCGATGGCGTTGTAGCCGGCGAGGCAGACCATGAAGCCGAGCAGGCCGGCCGCAGGGCCGACGTCCCGACGGCTGAGCGCGGCGCCGAACATCGCGGCCACCATGATCACGAAGAACAGCAGGCCGGGGATGCCGACGCTGATCAGCAGCTGCAGGAACGAGTTCTCGATGACCACGTCCGAGAACCGCCTGCCGCTGATGCCGGACGTCGCCGCTCCGGAGCCGAGCCAGTGCGTGAGCTCCGCCGCCTTGAGCGACACGGTCACCGCGAGGTCGCGGGCACCGGCCGAGATGGAGGCGTCGAGGTTGTTGTTGCGGGCGGTGACGGGCTCGAAGTTGAGGACTCCGACGCCCGCGATGAGGCCGGCGATCAGGATCGAGCCGGGCCGGAGCAGCGAGCGGTCCGGGTTGAGGAAGCCGACGGCGACGAGCGCGACGACGACGGCGACGGCGATGGCCGCCATCGGTCCGCGCGAGACGGTCGCGACGACACCGCCCGAGGCCAGGATGCCCAGCAGCAGGTCCGACTTGCGGGAGCCCTGGAGCCAGGAGCCGAAGGCGAGCCCGGCGCCCACGGTGAGGAAGGTGCCGGCGAGCAGCGGGTGGCCGAAGGTGATCTCGGCGCGGTAGAGCGACCAGTGCTGGTCCTGCTCGTAGCCGAGGGCGCCGTAGACGGCCCCGAGGATCGGGGAGCTCTGCGCGACCAGCTCGAGGGCGGCGTAGAGGGCGAGCAGCCCCGAGAGGATCACCCACGTCTTGCGCAGCAGCACGGCCTCGCGCTGGGCGTCGAAGACGAGCATCGGCACGCCCACGCAGATGGCGAAGCTGAAGAGCCACGAGACGCCCTCGCTCGCGAAGGAGCTGCGCACCGTCGCCACGGCGGACCAGAGCATGAGGGCGATGAACGCGAGGATCACCACGGCCCGCCACGGGGAGAGCACGAGCTCGCGGGTCCACGCCTTGACGGGGGCGCGCCACAGCTCGGGAGCGAGCCCGCGCCGGATCGCCCAGATCACGAGGATGACCGCCCAGAGCGTCATGCGGAAGGTCAGGGTCGAGGGGGTCAGCGGCGTCGGGACGAGCGCGAAGAACGCGAGCGCCATCGCCGGCAGCCAGTGCGCGGGGACCCGCAGCAGCACGAAGGCGCCGATGATCCCGCCGATTCCGGCGGCGATCACCAGGAGGCCGGTGGCCGGCTCCCGGGTCGAGAAGATGTACCCCATCCCGAGGACGATCACCAGGGCGACCGAGAAGAGCGCGCCGACGAGGAGCCGTCGCGGGAGGATGTCGATCACGTCAGGGAGTCCTTCTGGCGTCGGAGCGGAGTGGTGGAGGAGGGGGCGGGCGGTGCGGCGCTCACGGGAGTGGTCCCGTCGGCCTCGATGAGGATCGCGATGCCCTCGCGAGCCGCCTCTCGGCGGCTGGGACGCCTGCGATGCCGTGCCCTCCTCCTCCTCCACTGCTCGACCCTGGCGCCGACCCCCGGGGAGGAGGGGTCGCGTCGGTCCTGACGCGGATCAGGCGGGGCCCTCCTGGAGCCAGCGGCGGAAGGTCTCGACCGAGTCCCTGTTGGTGGCGGTCGGGACGATGTGGCCGCCCTGGTAGCCGGCGCTGCTGTGATACGCGATCGTCGCCTCCTTGGCGACGGGAAGCGCCAGGCGGCGCAGGCGTCCGCCGTGGAGCTCGGCGGGAGCGAGCTCGTCGGCCGTGCCGGCGCTGACGCGCAGACGAACGCCCTGCCAGGCGGACTGCGGCAGACGGGCGGGGTTGGTCGCGCGCATCAGCGCCCGGTCTCCCCCGTAGACGGCGAGGACGCGGTTCGGCTGGCTGTCGTCGCGCGCCGCGAGGTCCTCGACGTCGAAGACGCTGCTGGCGTGGTACGCCCCGTAGATGTTCGGCACCATCTTCTTCGCGTAGGCCCAGCACATCATCGCTCCGCCGCCGGAGTTCGAGCGGAGGAAGCTCCCGCGGACGTTCCAGAGGTTCTGCACCCAGGCCGTGGCGGCCGTCTGCACGGCGAGCGCGGTGGGGTTGGTGTAGTTGCTCGGGCCGCCGAAGTCGGGGCTGATGCTGACGAAGCCGAGGTCGACGAGCGGGTCGGCCGAGTAGCTGTACGCGTTGTCGAGCGCTTTGTAGCTGCTGCCGCTGGCGTGGTAAAACCAGGCCACCGGCACCGGGGAGCCGGATCCCGGCTTCGCCGAGTGCGGGACGAAGAGACGCGTGGAGTCGTTGCCGATCTTCACGTCGATGATCTCGTACGGCTTCCTGCCGTTCCTCGAGATCGCGGTGTCGAGGCGCGAGACCTCGCCCGGGAGCCTCGGGATGACGCTGTAGTTCGGCGCGGCGAGCGCGGGGGTCGCCACGAGAGCGGAGGCGGTCGCGGCGGCTCCGACAGCGGAGGCGGCGAGCAGGAGGCGGCGCGAGAGGCCGCGCGGGGTGTCAGTCATATCGAGAATCCTTCGGAGCTTTCGCCATCAGTGTCGAGTCGGCCGACCATTCCGAATTCGACGCACATGAAGTGACGTCCGGCCCCCCAACCCATTCGAGAGTGTACGGGCCGCGGATGACGCGCGGATGTCGTTCTCATCACGTCTGGTCGCTCGGGCGGGGATCAGCGGGAGGAGGGGAAGAGTCGGCGGGAGAGGCCCGAGGACTTCTCGGCCGTCTCGTGCACCACGAAGGGCACGGCGGAATCGGCGGAGACGACCCGCCTCGCCGCGGCGAGTTCGAGCGTCTCGCGGGAGAGGCCCTCGATGTCGACGGTGACCGCGAGGCCGGAGTCGGCCAGGCGTGTGGCGATCTGCACCTGGTGGTCGTCGACGTGCTCGCCGAACGAGGCGCGGCGCGGAACCAGGATCGGCACCCGGCCCTGCTCGATGGCGCTGAGCGCGGTGCCCACTCCCCCGTGCGCGATGACGACGTCGGCCGCCTTCATCGCGGCGTTGAGCTCGTCGTGCGGCACGGAGTGGCGGCCGTCGATCCCGAGTCCGGAGACGTCGTTCGCTCCGGTCTGCCAGAGCACCTCCACGCCCTCGAGCAGCGGCGCGAGCGCGGCGAAGAAGCGGGGGAACGGGTAGCCGTCCTGCGTGCCGACCGAGACCACGGCGCGGCGGATCGGCTGCGGGACGACGTCCTCGACGCGGTAGGTGTCGAAGATCGAGCCGCCGAAGCTCCAGCGGTCGTCGGCCCAGGAGCGGTACTGCGTGTAGGTCGAGACGGCGGGGACCCGGGCGAGGATCCGACCGGTCATCGACGGGCCGAGCACGCGGGCGGCGCTCTCGATGTAGTGCGCGGGGATGCCGCGCGAGGCCGCGAGCGGGAGGAAGGAGAGGGCGGGGCTGGCGCCGGTGCTGAAGACGGCGTCGAAGGAGCCGCGGGCCAGCAGGGAGCGGGCGATCATCGCGTTGCGGAGCACCGGCACCACGGCGCGGGGCGGCGGATCGGCGAGGTGGGTCACGCGCCGGTCGGCGAGGAGGGTGCGGCTGAGGGCGCTGTCGACGGTCGCCCAGTGCTGCTCCTCCGGGTCGACTCCGAGGAGCCCCGACAGGGCGAACATCTCCTTGAGATGCCCGCCGCCGGAGCAGACGAAGAGATACGAAGCCATACGCGCCTTCACTGGTGATGATCGAGATAACAGGCGTGTGGATGATCGATCGTCCGCCGAGAACGACCCCCGGTCCCTGGTGCAGAAGTCGCCCGATCATAGCAGGGAGGGCACCTGAGGGGTCCTTGTCTGAGAGAACAGTTCATCTCGCCGGAAAGCGATAGGGGCTCATTCGGCAGACGATATCCGCTCACTTCTCCAGCGGGGCGGAAGCGATATCCGCTCGATTCGGGGGAACTCGGGAACGTCGGTCGGCACCCCGATAGCGGACTGGCCGATTCCCGTCGATCACCTGCACCGCACGGGCCGCGCGCGTAGCGTCGGACCACCGGCGCAGAGGCCGGTCGACCCAGGAGGAGCGCCATGAGCGACAACGAGCAGAACAGCCCCGTGATGGACGGAGCCGAGGACGCCGGCAGCGACGAGAAGCTCGGCGGCCTGATCGACCAGGTCGAGCACGACCACGGAGCCGAGGGCGCCGGCGCGATGGCCGACGCACTCCGCGCCCGCGCGGACGAGACCGGCACCGAGATCGCCGAGGAGTCGGACGCGACCGGCCCGGTCGAGGACAGCGGCACCGCCCAGGTGTGAGCGACGGGGCCCGGAGGACGACTCCGGGCCCCGTCGCTCCCGCGCGTCACCGGAGGCGCGGGTGCGAGTCGAGCGGTCGGAGGTGCCGGAGGATCGCGGCCGCGACCGCCCCGGGGGCCTCCCGCTGCACGAAGTGGCCGACGCCGCTTCGCGCGGGTGAGCCGCATCGCGTAGGCGGCCCGGGAGCAGCCGAGCACCTGCGCGGCCTCGGCCTGCGGGAGGTCCTCCCAGACGTGGAGGGCCAGAGCCTCCTGCTCGGCGAGGGGGAGCCGCTTCCACGCGCTCTCCAGGTCGAGGCGGTCGCCGACCGACGGATCCGCCTGCTCCTCCGGGGCGAGGGTCCCGATCCGCACGGCCAACGCCTGCCGGCGGTTCTCGCCGCGGGCGGCGTTGAGGATCGCGTGCCGGGCCGTGCCGTGCCGAACAGCCAGGGCCGCACGTTCTCCGGCAGGTCCTGCCGGCGACGCCAGGCGGCGAGGAAGGTCTCGCCGACGATGTCGTCGACCGTCGCGGCGGGAGCGCGGCGGCGGACGATACGGAGCAGGTCGTCGTAGTGGGCGCGGTACAGCTCGGAGAAGTCGTCTCGGGAGCGGATGCTCATGGTTCCCCTTTCGCGGAGTCACAGGTACATGTCCGGCTGCCACGGCGATGCGACATCCGCGGCGGGAGTCCTGCAGGCGCGGTGGCCGCGGCGTCCTGCGCGGCGCTCCGTGTCCGGGCAGGATCCACTGCGCGAGGGAGGTCCTGCACGCAGCAGGCGGCGATCCGCGTCGACCGCCCGCCGGAGGGGACGGGCCCTCGGCGGACCGCGGGCTGTCGGACGTGCTGGGCGTCGCGCTCGTCGGCGCGGTGCAGAACACCGTCGTCGCCACCGCCCTCGGCGGGGTGGGGGCACTGCTCTTCGGATCCGCCGCCGCCCTCGCGGGCGGGCTCCCGGTCGGCCTCGCCCGGCGCTGAACGGCTCCGCTCCGACTAGGCCGCGACCCCTCCCTCGGGGATCGGGGACGGACGGTCGTCACCGAGGAGCGGCGCCTGCTCGGGCTCGGCGGCGACGACCATGTCGCGCCCGGACGCGGGGGTGAGGAGCTCGCGCAGCCAGAGGCGGTTCACGGCGTTCAGCCGGGGATGATCGAATCGGTACTCCAGCACCGCGTTCGGCTGCACGAGGATCGCGTGCGAGGGCGGCTCCGACTCCTGCAGCGTCCTCCAGGTCAGGCGGAACGGCTGTCCCTGCTCCATCCGCGCGCGCACCGCGATCCGCACGTGCGCGAGCGTCCGGTCCTCGAACTCGATCCGGCGCCGCCAGGCACCGAAGATCAGCACTCCCACGGGGGCCCTCCTCATCTTCTCGGTCGAGCAGCCCGCGGGACGGCGGGGGCGGCGGGCACGAGGCTCGCAGGGCCGGAACGCCATCGGGCGGACCGGTCGTGGGGACCGGAGTAGAGGTGGGTCCGAGGCTAGTCCCTTCCCGGCGATCCGCGGACGGAGTGCGCTCCCCCGTCAGTCGGCGAAGATCGCGCCGACCGGCTCGCGCTTCTCGGCCTGGAAGCGGTCCTCGGCGCGGCCGAGAGCCCAGTAGGCCGAGAGCGAGAGCGCCCGGCGCTCCACGCCCCACTCGTCCTGCAGGAGGGCGCGCAGCTGCTTCATCGCGGTGCGCTCGCCGTGCGCGAAGACCTCGAGCACGCCTGCGGGCCTCGGCTCGGCCCGCACGGCGGCGACGAGCGACCGGCCGGCCTCGAGACCGCCGCGGTGCAGCCAGCGCACCTCCACTCCGGCCGGAGCGGGAAGATCGAGCTCGTCGGCGGCCGAGTCCACCTCGATCAGGACCAGGCCGCGGGCGTGCGCGGGCATCCCCTCGAGGGCGGAGGCGATCGCCGGCAGAGCGGAGTCGTCGCCGAGCAGCAGGTGCGCGGCCTCGGGGTCGGCGCTCGGGGACCAGGCGCCGCCGGGCGCGGAGAGGGCGATCCGGTCGCCGGGAGCCGCGGCGAGCGCCCACGGCCCCGCCACTCCCTCGTCGCCGTGCACGACGAAGTCGACGGCGACCGAGCGCTCCTCGAGGTCGACCGAGCGGACGGTGTAGGTGCGGCGCACGGGCAGCTGCTCGGGGGCGACGGTCGCCCGGAGCGCGTCGAGGTCGAAGGGCGGCTGGAGGTCGGAGCCGCGCGGCGGGAGCAGGAGCTTCACGTAGCGGTCGGTCGCAGCGAGTCGCTCGGGGTCGGACTCGGCGAGGAACGCGTCGAGCCCGTCGCCGCCGAGGTGCACGCGGACCAGGTGGCCGGTGAGGCGCTCGGTCCGGAGCACGGTGAGGACGTGCTGGCTGCGGGCCCGGCGCGGGCGGTCGGGGGACGGGGCGGCGTCGGTCATCCGTCCAGCATGCCGGGTCGGGCTCGGTGCGGGCCGAGTGCGGGGCGCTCGCGCGCGCGGGCGGGAGGGAGGCGCCGAGGGGTCGCGAACGGTCGCTTCGGCAGGGCGGAAGGGACCGTTCGTGACGCATCGGAGCAGGCCGGGGCACGGCCGGGACGTCGCGGCGGTGCCGAGCGCGAGGCGGCGGCGGCGCAGAGCGGGCGGCGGCGGCGCGGAGCGGGCGTCGGCGGCGCGGGCGTGCGCTGATCCGTCGCGAGCGGCCCGTGCAGGAAGGCGGGACGGGCCGTTCCCGACGGATCGCCGCGGGGCGGCCCGAGATCCTGGCCGACAGAGCGGAGCGGGCGGCAGCGCGCGACCGGCGACGAGGCCGGGCGGCGGGCGGCCCGGCCGGGCGGCCGGTGGCGCGAGGTGCGCTCGCGCGGGGCGCGGCGGCCGGCGCGCGCCTACTCTCGCGGGATGACTGCGACGGCTCCGCGACTCCGGCACGACCGCCTGGTCGCCCCCGACGTGCTGCGCGGAGTGGCGGTGGCGGCCATGCTCGTCGCCCACGCGATGCCCCTCGTGCCGAGCGCGCGGACGGGACCCGTCGGGTTCCTGGCCTGGAACGTGAACGACCTCGCGTCGCCGCTGTTCGCGCTGGTGATGGGGATGTCGGCGGCCCTCGTGCTCGCGCGGCCCGGCGCCTCGCCCGGGCGGGTGCTGCTGCGGAACGCGATCCGCGGGGCCGTGCTCGTGGCGCTCGGCGTCTGGCTCGAGACCTGGGGCAGCTGGATCGCGATCGTGCTGCAGTACCTCGGCGTCGTGCTCGTGCTCGGCACGCCGCTGCTCCTGCTCCGCTCGCGGGTCGTCGCCGCCGTGGCCGCCCTGCTGGCGCTCGTCGCCGGACCTCTGAACGCCGCCGTGGCCGCCGCGGCACCCGGCTCGCCGCTCACGCTCTGGCTGTTCACGGGCCCGAGCTACCGGGTGACGAACCTGCTCCCCTTCTTCCTCCTCGGCGCCCTGCTGCTGCGCCACGGTGCCCGGCGCGACCGGCTGCTGCCGGTGCTCGCGACGGTCGCCGTCGTCGTCTACCCGCTACGGCCGCTGATCGAGCTCCTGCTCGGCCTCGAGTCGCCCTCCGGCAGCCTCCCGGACACCCTCCACGACCTCGGGCTCGTGCTCCTGGCCTACGTCGCGGTGGTGCTGCTGACCACGTCGCGCTCCACCGCGGTCCGACGGCTGCTGGTGCCGCTCCGGGCGATCGGCACGCTCGCGCTCTCGGTCTACGTGCTGCAGGTGGCGCTCGTCGCGGCACTCGCCCGGGCGGGCCTCGGCTACTCCGCCGACACCCCGCTCGCCGCTCTCGCCCTGGTGCTCGGGCTGTGCGCGGCCGCCGTGCTGTGGTGGCGGTTCCTCGGCGCCGGCCCCGTCGAGCAGCTGACCGCGCGGCTCACCGGGCTCGTGCCGCGCTGAGCCGCCGGCCGCCCGGGTGGGCCCGCGGCGAGGACCGGAGTCCGGGACCGCCCGCAGCGACCCCGCAGCGCCCGACGGCCCGCGCGCGAGCGCAGGCCGCCGGACGTCCCCTCCCTCAGCGCGCGAGCGCCGACGCCTCCTTCGCGAGGGCCGGGCCGTGCGCCGCGAGCACCAGGTCGCGCACCGCGGTGGCCGGGAGCGACGCGGCTCCGGCCGGCAGCAGGTCCGCGTCCGAGGCCAGCACGAGCGGAGTGTCGGCCGACGAGGACGGCAGTCTCCCGTGCGTGCCGCGCACCAGCGACGCGTCCAGCGGCACCAGATTCATCGCGTAGCGCAGCCCCAGCGCCTTCTTGGCCAGGTTGCCCGCCGCCTTCGCCTTCACCAGCGGGTCGGCCGGATCGAAGAAGAGCTCGGCCGGGTCGTAGCCGGGCTTGCGGTGGATGTCGACGCCGCGGGCGAAGTCGGGCGCGCGGTCGTCGTCGAGCCAGTAGTAGTAGGTGAACCACGCCCCCGGCCGTGCGACCACGACGAACTCGCCCGAGCGCTCGTGGTCGAGTCCGTAGCGGGCCTGCGCCTCCCGGTCGAGCACCTCGTCGACCCCGTCGAGCCCCTCGAGGATCGAGCGCACCCGCGGCAGGTCCGCCGCGTCCTGCACGTAGACGTGGGCGACCTGGTGGTCGGCGACGGCGAACGCGCGCGACGTCCACGGGTCCAGCTGCTCCCGGCCGTCCTGCACGTAGACCTCGAGCAGGCCCTCGCGCCGGAGCGCCCGGTTGACGTCGACCGGGGTGTCCGCGTCGGCGATCCCGTACTCGGCGACCACGATCACCGAGGCGCCCAGCGCCTCCGCGTCGTCGAGCAGCGGAGCGAGCACCACGTCGAGCTCCGAGGCGGCCCGGCGCGCCTCGGGCGAGTCCGGTCCGAAGCGCTGGAGGTCGTAGTCGAGGTGCGGCAGGTACGCCGTGGTCAGCTCGGGCGGTCCGGAGCCGTCGCCCGCCAGCACGTGCCGGGTGGCGTCGACCATCCACTGGGTCGAGCGGAGCGACGCGGTCGGCCCCCAGTACTGGAACAGCGGGAACGCGCCGAAGCGCGAGACCAGCTCGTCGTGCAGCGCCGGCGGACGCACGTACGCGTCCGGCGACTTGCGGCCGTCGGCGTGGTAGATCGGGCGCGGAGTGACGGTCACGTCGGTCGTCGCCCCCATCGCGTACCACCAGCCGATGTTGGCCGCGCGGTACGGCTCCCCGCTCAGGCGGCGCGCGGTCTCCCAGACCTTCTCCCCCGCGACCAGGCGGTTGTGCTGGCGCCACAGGTGCACCTCGCCGAGGTCGCGGAAGTACCAGCCGTTGCCGACGATCCCGTGCTGCGCGGGCATCGAGCCGGTGAGCATGGTCGACTGCACGCTGCAGGTGACCGCGGGCAGGACCGTGTCCAGCGGCAGGCGCCCGCCCCCGCGGGCCAGGCGCGAGAGGCGGGGCATGTCGGCGAGCGCCGTCGAGGTCAGCCCGACCACGTCGAGCAGCAGCACCGGCCTCACAGCGCCGCCGCCTGCGGGATCAGGGGCGCCAGCAGCGCCTCTCGGGAGGCGGGCGTGAGCAGGTGCGCGGCCGCCCAGGCGAGCTCGGCGCCGATGCCCGTCGAGAGGTCGCTCGGGGCGTCGGCGAGCACCGACCAGGTGTAGGTCTCGACGTCGAGGTGGATCTCGTCGTAGGGCCAGGCGGCGTCGACCGCCGAGACGGCCTCCGCCAGGACGGCCGTGGTCGCCGAGAGCGGCGCCTCCGGCCGGTGGTGCAGCGGCACGTGGAAGTGCACGCGCCAGGGACCGGTGCCGGGGAGCGTGTCCAGCGCCTCGGGCAGGTCGTCGACGCGGAGCACTCCGTGGATCCCGTTCTCGCGGGTCTGGTGCAGGTAGCGCTTCTCGACGAACGGGGTGAGCGCGGCGCGGCCCGAGGGGTCCTCCAGGTGGAGCGCGGCGGAGGCCTGCACCTTGACCACGCGCAGGCCCGCGTCGCGGATGCGGCGCACGGCCGAGGCCGGGTCGGCGAAGGAGACGGCGAGGTGGCAGGTGTCCAGGCAGACGCCCACGTAGGCCGGGTCGACCACTCCGATCCGCGGGTGCAGCCAGTCGACGACGTCGTCCACGGTGTCGAGGATGCAGCCGGGCTCGGGCTCGATCGCCAGGCGGATCGCGTGGCCCGTGGAGCGGCGCAGGTCGCGCAGCTCCTCGACGAGCCGGGCGAGGTTGCGGCAGGCCGCCTCGTCCTGCTCCCGTCCCCAGCCCTCGCGCCAGCCCAGCGGCAGCGTCGAGATGCTGCCGTCGGCGCCCGCGGGCAGCAGGTCGGCCAGGATCCTCGCGCAGTCGATCGTGTACTGCAGGCGCTCCGGGGTGGTCCAGTCGGGGCGGTAGACGTCGAGCTTCACGACCTCGGCGTGGAACGCCGCGTACGGGAAGGCGTTGAGCGTGCGCACCTCCAGGCCGTTGCGCTGCAGGGCCGCGCGGAGGACGGCGCGGTCCTCGGCGCTGGCGACCAGGCGGGCCGCGAGGTCGCGCGGGATCCACAGGCCGACTCCGACCAGGGCGAGCCCGGCGGCCACGCGCGCGGGTCCGGCGTACACGTCGAGCTGGCGGACGACTCCGGCCAGGTCCTCGGCGGGATGGACGTTGGTGCAGTAGGAGAGATGCATCACACGACCTCCGCCACGCGCGGCGCGCCCCGGAGCACGGAGTTGCCCTCGAAGGTGCGGCCGGCCGACTCCTGCACGTCGAAGCCCGCGACGGGCGAGAGGTCCAGGCGTCCGCTCTGCCCGTAGAACTCGACCGGGTTCTGCCACAGCAGCCGGTCCACGTCGCCCGCGCTGAAGCCGGCGACGAGGAGGAGGCGGCCGGTCTTCGCGGTCGTGAGCGGATCGGAGCGGCCCCAGTCGGCGGCGGAGTTGACCAGCACGCGGTCCAGCCCGATCCGCTCGACCAGCGTCACCAGGCGGGTCTCGTCCATCTTGGTGTCGGGGTAGATGGAGAAGCCCATCCAGCAGCCGGAGTCGCGGACCGCGTCGACGGTGACCTCGTTGAGGTGGTCGACGAGGACCTGCCCGGGCTCGAGCCCCGAGTCCGCGACGACTTCGAGGGTCCGGCGGGTGCCCGACTCCTTGTCGCGGTGCGGGGTGTGCACCATCGCGGGGAGGCCGTGCTCGCCGGCGAGCTCGAGCTGCTGGCGGAAGACCTGGTCCTCCTCCGGGGTGAGCGAGTCGTAGCCGGTCTCGCCGACCGCGACGACGCCGTCCTTGGCGAGGTAGCGGTCGAGCTCGGGGAGGACGGCCCGGCAGCGCGGGTCGTTCGCCTCCTTCGGGTTGAGCCCGATGGTGCAGTGGTGGCGGATGCCGAACTGCGCGGCGCGGAAGCGCTCCCAGCCGATCAGGGCGTCGAAGTAGTCGGTGAACGAGCCGACGTTCGTGCGCGGCTGGCCGAGCCAGAAGGAGGGTTCGACGACCGCGCGGACGCCGGCGTCGAACATCGCCTGGTAGTCGTCGGTGGTGCGGGAGGTCATGTGGATGTGCGGGTCGAAGATGCGCATCGTCGCGCCTTTCTCATCGGTGGTGGTGCCCCGCGGTCGGGGCGGCGTTCGGGGGCGGTCAGCTCGGCAGGAGCACCGCCAGATCGTCCGGGAGCGGGCGCCCGGCCGCGCGGCGCTCGTCGGCGAAGCGGCCGGCCATCGCGCGCAGCTCGGCGTCGCTGCGCTCCTCCAGCCCGGCGACCGCCGCGAGCGGGATGCCGAGGAAGACGAGCTTGAGCACCCCGTGCCGCCAGGCGTGCGCGTCGAGGTGGCGGCGGGCGAAGGACCCCATCGCCACGGCGACGAGCCGGGTGTCGTTGGCGCGCAGGGCGTCGGCGGTCAGCTCGAGGCCGGCGAGGGTCGTCGCCGGTCCCGGGTCGCCGAGGGCGTTCAGCCCGGCCAGCACTCCGCGGCGCTCGGCGCCGTCCCCGCCCCGGTAGAGGCGGAGGAGGAGAGCGGCCAGGTCGTCGTCGCCGAGCGCCTGCGCGGCGGCCTGCACCAGGGAGGCGCGGGCCGCGTCGTCGTGCGTGCCGTGGACGAGGCCGTGCGGGTCCTCGGCGGGCCGGAGCGGCTCGCGCCCGGCCTCGCGGCCCGCCGCGGGGAAGAAGCGCTCGATCCGCGACGGGCGCTCGAGGACGGCGGTGCGGGCGGCCGCGGTCCACGGATGCTCGGCGTGCGTCGAGGCGCCGCCGAGCGCCTCCTCCATCGCCGCGAGGCTCGCCACGGCCAGGCGGGGCGCGTCGTGCGAGTGCCGGGGCAGCTCGACGGCGGCGATCCCGCGGTAGCCGATCTCGGCGAGGGTCGCGAAGGCGGCCGCGAGGTCGAGCGATCCGGTGCCGAGCTCGAGGTGCTCGTGCCGCTCCGGGAGCATGTCGTCGACCTGCACGTTCAGCAGCAGGTCCCCGGCGCTGCGGAGGGCTCCGACCACGCCGTCCGGCTCGACCACGACGCAGTGGCCGAGGTCGACCGTCAGCCCGACCGACTCCGGATCGCCGAGCTCGCGGCGCAGCAGCAGCGCGTCGGCCACCGTCTCCACCAGCATCCCCGGCTCGGGCTCGACGGCCAGGCGCACGCCGTGGCGCTCGGCCGTCGCGACGACGCCGCGCATCCGCTCCACGAGCAGCCTCCAGGCCGCCGCCGCATCGGCGCCCGCCGGGACGACCCCCGACCAGAGGGAGACGGCGTCGGCGCCCAGCAGGGCGGCGATCTCGATCGCCCGCTCGAGGAAGCGGACCCGGGGGCCCGCCTCCTCGTCGACCAGCGTGGGGCGGTGCTTCGCGAACGGGTCGAGCAGGTAGCGCGCGCCCGTCTCGACGACCACGCGCAGGCCCAGCTCGTCGAGCCGCGACCGGAGCGCCAGCGTCCGCTCGCGCCAGTCGGCTGCGAAGGGATCCAGGTGCGGGTGCCCGAGGGTGAGCGCGACGGCGCGGTAGCCCGCGGCGTGGATCACCGTGAGCGCGTCGTCGAGCGCGTGGTCGGCGAAGCCGTTGGTGCCGTAGCCGAGGACGGGTCCGGTGGCGCTCATGTGATGTCCGCCGTCCGCGGGCGGCGGAGCAGGAGGGAGCCGAGCGCGTCGAGCGCGAGCAGCGCCGCCCCCAGCTCCGGCCGCTTCAGGCCGGCGAGCGCGGCCTGCAGCGGGATCATCCCCGTGATGCCCGCGCGGGTGGCCGTCCGCGCGGCCGCTGCCGTCGGCGTCCGCACGGCCTGCAGCTGCGCGGTGAGCACGAGCAGGAGCCAGCGCCCGAGGCCGGCAGCGACGACCGCGGCCGGGGCGGCCCGGCGCTCGGCCAGGGCGCCGGCCGCGGTGGACAGCGCGATCGCCGCGGTGCCGGTCGAGACCGCTCCCGCCGCGACCGGAGTGGTGCCGTGCACCTCGCCGCGCGAGAGCACGGTGACGCCGAGCGTGTGCGCGGCCACGGCGGCGGAGGCGGGGCCCGCCGCGCGCACGCCGTCGACGCCCGCGCCGAGCAGCACGTCGAGACCGCGGCAGGCCGCCATCACGACCGGGCCCAGCGGAGTCGGCTTCGCGAGCAGATCGTACGACCAGATCCCGGCCGCGAGCGGCAGCGAGAGCGCGAGCGAGCGCCGCCCGTCCACGACGGCCGCGACGGCGATCCCCGCCGCGGTCAGCGCGGCCGCCGTGCCCAGCGCTGCCGAGCGCCGGATGCGCCCCGAGGGGATGGGCCGCTCGGGCCGCTCCCGGGCGTCGAGCTCGGCGTCCGCGTAGTCGTTGAGCGCCATGCCCGCCGAGTAGAGCAGCGCCGAGGACAGCGGGAGCGCGAGAGTGCGCACCCCGACTCCGCGGTCCGCCCAGGCTCCGCCCGCGACGGTGTCGCCGATCACGGTCAGCGCGGCCTTCGCGCGGACGAGCTCGAGGTAGTCGCGCAGCTCAGCCATCGCTCCGCGTCCCGCTCGTCACCGGGGTGCGGCGCTCGGCGACGAGGACGCCGGTGCGGGCGGACCAGGCCACCAGCTCCGCGGTCTGCTCGGCGAAGCCGTGCACGTCGCTGCCCCACGGGTCCTTGAAGAAGAAGCCGAGCTCGCCGACGGGGCCCGAGACGCCGGCCTCGTCCGCGAGCGCCAGCAGGCGGGCGAGGTCGAGGATCAGCGGCGCCGCGAGGGCCGAGTCGTACGCCGACCAGATCGTCTGCACCGTGATCCGCGAGCCGAGGAAGCCCTCGGCGTGCACGTGGTCCCACGCCGTCTTGACGTCGCCGAGGTCCGGCACGTTGTCGATGTGCAGCGGAGTGACGACCTCGTCGCCGAGGAGGCTGCGGAGACCGCGGTTCTTCGAGACGAGCTTCGAGCGCACCGCCTCCGGGTCGGCGAGGGTCTGCCCGTCGCCGCCGCCGAGGAGGTTCGCTCCCGCCCACGAGAGCACGCGCATCCCGCGCGCCGTGAACATCGGAGCGAGCACGCTGCGGAGCAGGGTCTCCCCCGTCTTGCCGTCCTGGCCGGCGATCGGGATCCCGGCCTCGGCCGCCCACTCCTCCAGGGCCGGCAGAGCCAGCGCGGTCGACGGGGTGAAGCAGGCGTAGGCCGCGCCCGCGACGACGGCCGAGAGGGCGGCGATCGAGCTCGGCGGCAGGAGGCGCTCGCCCGGGCGCGCGAGGGCGGCCCGCAGGGCGGCGAGGTCGTGGAACTCCGGTCGGTCGGCCGGCAGCACCTCGGTCGAGGCGACGTCGATCACGACGACCCGGGCCAGGCCGTGGCGCTCGCGGAAGGCGACGATGTCGGCGGCCCTGCGGTCGATCTCCTCCTGCTGCGACGCGGCGTCGGCGGGGGCGAGGCGGATCTCGGCGTCGGTCGCGTCGATCCGGTCGGCCACCTCGGCGACGACCGAGGTCGGGAACATGCCGCCGGCCGCGAGGCCCGTGGCCTTCTCGAGCAGCGGAGTCGGCGAGACGTCGTGGCCGCCGACGACGATGTCGGCGAACCCGGCGAGCGGGACGTCCTCGAAGGCGGGGGTCGCGGTGGCGCAGCCCGAGCTGGGCGCGGCTCCGGCGGCGATGGCGTGCAGGCCCACGGCGGCCGTGGTGGCGACGCTGCCCCGGGCTCCGATCAGCCAGAGGCCGATGCGCCCGCTCGATCGGGGGGCGCCTATGGTGGTGGTGTCGGACGAGGTCATCGTTCTCTCCTGTCTGGAAGGGCTTGCTGGGCGGCGATCGCGGGGGCGCACCCGGGCGATCGGAGTGGGGAGGGGCCTCGGCGGGGCACGGGGCGCGCCGCCGGATGGCCGTCTTGCGCACGACCCGCAAGGGGGGCCCGCTGAGATTGCGCGACCGTGCGACGCCTGGTTTCCTCAGGTGTGCTGTCCCCCGAACCCGTCTTCCGGGCCGAGAGAAGGAGCTGAGCGTGGCCGAGCGCGCGGGTACCGCGACCGGCGACATGCTGAGGCTGTTCGCCGACGGTCGACCGCGCACCCGCGCCGAGCTGGTGGAGGAGACCGGCCTCGCGCGGACCGCGGTGATGACGCGACTGGACCTCTTCTTCGAGCTCGGCCTGATCGCGCACCTCGACCGCGCGCCCTCGACCGGCGGACGCCCCTCCGCCCGCCTCGTCTTCGACCCGGCCGTCCGCTCGCTCCTGGCCATCGACCTGGGTGCGGCGCACTCGACCATCGCGCTGACCGACTTCGACGGCCGCATCATCGCGGAGCGCCGCGAGGAGCTCGACATCGCGCAGGGGCCCGTGGCGGTGCTCGGCCACGCGCTCGACGTCTGCGACGGGATCCTCGCCGCGGCCGGAGTCGACAGCTCCGCGCTCGCAGGCATCGGGGTCGGCGTGCCCGGCCCGGTGGAGCACGCGAGCGGCCGCCCGGTGCGCCCGCCGATCATGCCCGGCTGGGACGGCTTCGACATCCCCGCCTTCGTTCGCCGGCGCTACGACACCACGGTGCTCGTCGACAACGACGTGAACCTGCTGGCGCTCGGCGAGCGGGCCTCGCGCTTCCCGCACGCCCTCGACCTGCTGTTCGTGAAGGTCGGCACCGGCATCGGCGCGGGCATCGTCTCGTCCGGGCTGCTCCAGCGCGGAGCCCTCGGCTCCGCCGGCGACCTCGGCCACGTCCAGGTGCCGCGGACGGCCCCGGCCGCGGCGGGCGGTCAGGAGGGGGACCTCGAGGCGGTCGCGGGCGGCTCCGCTCTGGCCGCCGGGCTGGCCCGGGCGGGCCGCGACGTGCAGTCCGTGCGCGAGCTGATCGACCTGCTGAAGGCGCGCGATCCCGAGGCCGTCGAGGCGGCGCGGATCGCGGGCCTCCAGCTCGGCGAGGTGCTGGCCACCTGCGTGAGCCTGCTGAATCCGTCCGTCATCGTGCTGGGCGGCGCGGTCGCCCTCGCCAGTCCGGAGATCCTGACGGCCGTGCGCTCGGTGATCGACGAGCGCTCCCTCCCTCTGGCGACGCAGCGGCTCGACGTGGTGACCGCCGAGCTGGGCGGCAGCGGAGGCGTGCGCGGTGCGGCGCTGATGCTCCGCGGGCACCTGCTCAGTCCCGCCGTGGTGGACGGCTTCCTCGAGCAGCTGCGCGCCGAGGGACGGGTGGTCCGCTAGCGCTGGACGAGCGGGAGTGGTGTGCGATCCGCAGGGGATCCGGCGTGCGGCGGGCGCGCGGCGGGCGGGAGAGGGCCACGACGGCGCGATCCCCTGCAGAGCGCACCGGCCGCACCCGGTCAGGAGCGGACCTCCGCGCGGTCGGCGTCCTCCGGCTGGGCGCCGAGAGCGGCGGCGACGGCGGCGTCGATGCGCGCCTGCTCCCCCGCGGCCCGGCGGCGGCGGCGGACGACGGTCAGCACGATGAGCCCGATGAGCAGGGCCAGGAGGAGCACGGCGCTCCACGGCACGGCCGCGGCGGAGGTCTCGGCGGTGGCGACCGGCACGTCGGGGACGACGACGGCGGAGTCGGCCTGGGCGGCCTGGTCGGCGGTGACCACGGTGCCCGAGAGCGCGGCGCGGGCGGTCGCGACGAAGAGCGGCCAGACGCCGGCGACGGTCACGGTGCGCGAGACGGAGGTGCCGGGGAGGAGCTCGGGCAGCGGCTCCGGGTCGGTGGCGGACACCGGCGCGAGGCCGAAGAGGCCGGCGACGCTGATCTCGGCGCCCGGCGCGATGCGGGTGTTGCCCGCGTTGGTGACGGTGTAGTCGACGGTCGCGGAGCCGGGGGCGAAGGGGTTCCAGCCGCCGTCGTACGAGACGGCGAGGCCGTCGATCGACAGGCGCGGGGCGAGCTCGCCGCCGACGCGGAGGTACATGCGCGAGCCCAGGCGCCGGTCGACCGAGACTCCGGTCTCGCCCTGCACCAGGATCGAGGAGACGACGCCCGCGGCGTAGTCGCCCGGGGTCACGTCGTCGGGGACGACGACGTCGAACGGGACCTGCACGCTCTCGCCGGCGGGCACGGTGACCTCGGGCTCGGGGAACGCGATCCAGCTGCCGAGCTGCGTCGAGGGCTCCGCGGCGGGGAGCAGGTCGAGCTGGCCGGCCTCGGTGATGAAGCCGTCGGAGCCGTAGACGCGGAAGGTCTGCTCCTCGTCGTCGTAGTTGGAGACGATCAGGGCGTCGCTGAGGCGGCCGCCGGGATCGAGGGCGTACGCGTAGTTCGGCCGGTCGCTGCCCTGCTCGGTGTCGGCGGGGCGCACCCCCCAGGTGACCGGCGTGGAGGCGGGGTCCGCCTCCTGGGCACCCGCCTGAGCCGAGAGGCCGCCGGCTGCGAGGAGCGTCATCAGCAGCAGGGCGGCGGTGGTGCGGGAGGTGCGTGGCATGAGCGGCATCGATCAGGCTTCCGTTGCAAGGGGGGGATGCCTCCCCGCGAGACGCCACTGCGGTCGCGGCCCGACGAGCGGGGCGGACCGGAGCGGCGTCTCGCGGGGAGACGGGGGAGGGTGGGGCGGCCCGGAGGCCGCCCCACCGGTGCTAGCCGAGCGCGGTGAGCGTCAGCGTCGCGGTGTAGGTGCCGGTTCCGACCGAGAGCGGGAGCTTCAGGTCGAGGTCGGCGCCCAGGACCGAGGATCCGGTCGGGTGCTGCGCCGCGGCGGAGCCGAGGACGCGGGGCGTGGCGAGACCGTTGCCCGAGTCGAACCCGGAGGGCACGGCCGCGCCGGCGACGGCACCGCCCGTGTTCTCCAGGACCTCGGGGGTCCAGCCGAGGTGCTTGCCCGAGAACGTCTTCTCGCCGGAGCGGAAGTCGCTCAGCTGGCCGGTGACCGACCAGGCCGGGCCGTTGAGGCGGGTGTCGGTCACGCGGACCGGCACGAGCTCACCGGAGGCCTCGAAGTGGTCGCCGACCTCTTCGGCGACCCCGAGGTTCACCAGGTTGCTGGTGCCCTCGAGCGTCCAGGTCAGCTCGCCCTTGCCGGGCTCGGGGACGATGACCGCCACGGCCTGGTCGCCGGCCGCCGCAGCGCCCGCCGCCGTTCCCGTGAAGGTGCCGTCGACGCCGGCGGCGGTGTTGCCCGCGCCGAAGTTGACCGCCGGCGCGTTGTCGGCGAGCGCGATGCGTCCGCCGACCGTCGAGCCCGCGAGCTGGACGTTGCCGGAGTTGCCCGAGAGCGTGAGGTCCCCGCCCACCGTGTTGCCGAGGGCCGCGGCCGAGCCGTCCTCGTTCGCGCCCAGGAGGACGCCGCGCGAGGAGCCGGTGACCGAGAGCGAGCCGCCGACGATCGCGCCCTGCACGTTCACGCCGAAGTCGCTGTCGGCGAAGACGGCGTCGCCGCCCACGCTCGTGCGGTCCACGTCGACGTAGTTCGCCGCCGCGGTGCTCACGCCGCCCTCGACCGAGAGGTCGCTGAACTCGACGTCGATCCCGCCGGCCTCCACCATGCCGCCGACCGTGAGGTCCCGCAGGTAGAGGAAGCCGTTGCGGCTGCCCTCCGAGAACGACACGACGTCTCCGGCGACGCTGGTGCCGTCGATCGAGATGCCGTAGGCGTCGGTGCCGATGACGTCGCCGCCGATGGTCGCCGAGGTGGCGTCCAGCCAGGCGTCGTCGCCGACGATGACGTTGCCGGTGACGGTCACGTTGCCCAGCACGCAGGTCTGACCCGCGGCGACGTTGAGGTCGCCGGTGATCGTCTGGTTGCCGAGCTCGGTGGTGCAGTCCGTCGTCGCCGCGAAGGCGGACGGCGCGGCGACCATCGCGAGGGAGGCGGCCGCGAGGACCGCCGTGGGCGTCTTCCACTTCATGGGGGTTCTCCTCGGTGCGCTCGTGCGCGTCGTGCTGGTGGTGGTGCTGTCGGTGCGGCGCGCGCGGCGCGGGGTGCGCTCAGCCACGGAGCGCAGCGATCGCGGAGTAGCTGCGGGAAGCGGCCTCGAGGGAGTTCCCCGTGCTCGGCGGCGTCGCCAGCGTGGGAGCGGTGTCCTGCTCCCAGACGCCGAAGCGCTGGCCGCGGTCGCGCAGCTCCGAGAGGAACGCCTGGTAGGGCAGGTTGCCCGCACCGAACTCGACGATGTCGTAGCCGTTGGTGTTGGCGTTGTTCGTCTTGCCGTCCTTGAGGTGCAGGATCGGGTAGCGGCGCGGGTTGCGCTTGATGTAATCGAGCGGCTCGAAGCCCGGGTAGAGCTTCTTGCCGACGTACGCCCAGTAGACGTCCATCTCGAGGTACACGTGGCGCGGGTCGGTGTTGTCGTAGAACAGGTCGTACAGGCGGGACGACGGGTCGTCCGTGGCGAAGCCGAACTCGCCCGCGTGGTTGTGCTGGTAGAGCTTCATGCCCGCGGCCGAGACCTGCTGGCCCCAGCGGTTCCACTCCTCCGCCGCGGCGAGGTAGCCCGCCTTGGTGTTGACGTTGGTGGGCGCGTTGCCGGTGCCGAGGTGCGGCGTGCCGAGGATCTGCGCGATCTCGATCTGCTTGCCCAGCTCCGAGCGGAGGAGGTTGGTGCCGACGTGCGAGCCGACGGCGCGGAGGCCGTTGTCGTCCAGCAGCTGGCGGATCTGCTGCGGCGTGATCGCTCCGACGTTGCCCTGGGTGTACCCGGCGAACTCGATCTCGCTGTAGCCGATGCGGCCGAGCTCCTCGAAGACGGCCCGGAAGCCGAGCGAGGAGACCTTGTCGCGGACGCTGAAGAGCTGGATGCCGATGCGGTTGATCGGGACCAGGCGCGTGGATCCGGACGAGGGCGCGGGTGCGGCCCCGGCGGGTGCCGCGAGGGCTCCCGCTCCGACGCCGACCGCGACCGTCGAGGCGGCCAGGGCCGTCATCAGCGAGCGTCGGCTCATCGGCTTGGCCGTGATGGATGCGTGGTGGTGGTGCATCATTTCTCCTTCGAAATGGCAGGTGGTGCGGGGGGTGGGGGGCCGGCCGGCCCGGTCGAGCCGGCCGGCCCCTGTGCGCGAGGGCTACTGCTGGACGGTGAGGTTCAGCAGTGCCGACGCGGCGTTGGTGTCCGCCGTGGCGGTGTGGGTGACGGTCAGCTTGTAGCTGCCCGCCGCGAGCTTCGGGAGCGTCACCACGACGTGCCCGTTCTCGTCGAGGGTCCCGGTGAGCATCGCGACGGTGGAGAGGTTCCTCTTCACCATCACGCTCACCTGACCGGTGCCGGCGACACCCGTCGAGGACTTCGCGTCGACCGTGACCTGCGCGCTGGCGCCCGGCTTGACCGGGTTGGGCGAGACGGTCGCGGTGAGCTCCGAGGCGGCCTTCGAGACGATCAGGCGGGCGGTGCCCTCCGAGGCCTTGAAGGTGGCGTCCGAGCCGTACGCCGCACGGAAGGTGTGGGTGCCGGCGCCGAGGGTCTTCGGCAGGGCGAAGGTCGCCGTGCCGTCCTTCAGCGTCGCGCGGCCCAGCTCGGTGGCGCCCTCGTAGAGGACGACCTCTCCGCCCGGGTTCCCACCCTGACCGGTGACCGTGACGGTCGCCTCGCCCGGTGCCCCGAAGGTCACGCGGGGAGCCGAGAGCGCCACGGTGGTGGTCGACGCGGCGGTCGGGGCGTTCGCCGCGGCCAGGTCGATCGTGAACGTCACCGTGCCGACCGCCGAGACGTTGCCGCCCGTGTCGGTGGCGCGGTACTGGATCGTCCGGGCGCCGTTCGTGGTGAACGGAACCGAGTACGCGCCGTTGACGGCGCGGACGGTGGTCCACGTCGTTCCGTTGTCGGCGGAGTACTGCACGGTCGAGATCGCACCGTTGTCCGCGGCGGCGAGGCCGAGGGTGACGGGCTTGTTGTAGACGCCGCCGACGCCCGCAGGCGCTGCCGGGTCGAGGGTCGCGGTGACGGTCGGAGCCGTCTTGTCACCGGCACCCGCACCCTGGAAGGTGAGGGAGTCGAGCGACAGGCCGCTGGGCGAGGTCACGTAGAGCGAGCCGGTGCCGCGGGGCAGGTTCGTGCCGAAGGGGACGAGGACGTCCTTCCAGCCGGCTCCGGCGGGGATCGTCGCCGTTCCGAAGGGCGCTGCGTCGGCAGCGTTCCAGCGGAGGTCGACGGTGCCCTCACCGGTGGCGCGGACCACGACGCCGGTCAGGTTGGCGAAGTTCACCGGGTCCCAGCGCAGGAAGGATCCCGCACCGAGTCCGCTGACGGCGTTGCCGCCGCTGGCGGTGGTGTCCGCGTAGGGCAGGACGCCCTCACGGGCGGCGTGCTCCGCCTCCTGCGTCTTCGGGTTCAGCCGCAGGGTCGCCTCGGCCGCAGCCGGGGGCAGGCCGTTGAAGCCGCCGTCCGTGTAGGTCACGACGACGGTGCCGTACAGCAGCGCGCCGGGGCCGTGCTCGGGCGAGTCCTTGGACGTCGGGAACGCTCCCTTGGCACCGGTGCCGGTGACCTCGGGGTGGGCGTGCTCGTCGTGGCCGAGGCCGTAGGTCCAGCCCACGCGGCTGCTGACGATCTGGTCGCCGTCCTCAGCGTCCTTGCCGGTCACCTGGTAGGGGATCGCGTCGCCCCAGTTGAAGAACGCGCCGTTGCCGGGCGTCTGGATCTGGATCTGCGGTGCCTGGTTGCCGACCGAGATGACCCGCGAGGTCAGGCTGAACTTGCCCTTGGCGTCGGTGACGCGCAGACGGGCCGTGAACTGTCCGAGCTCGGTGTAGGTCTTCTTGACGGTCACTCCGGTGGCGTCGAAGGTGCCGTTGCCGTCGAAGTCCCAGTCGTAGGTCAGCGCGTCGCCCTCGGGATCGGTCGATCCCTTGGCGTCGAACGTGACCTCGAGCGGGGTCTGCGAGGCGGACAGGGGGGTCGCGGTGAAGCGGGCCTGCGGCGCCTTGTTGCCCTCGGCGTAGTCGATCCGGTAGAGGCCCGCGTCGGGGTTGGCGCGGAAGAATCCGTCGCCGTACTCGATCACGTACATCGACCCGTCGGGGCCGAACTCCATGTCCATCGGGTTGTCGTGGATCGGCTGAGCGGCCTGGCTGAGCGCCGCGTTGGGGAGGAAGTCCTCGATGTGCGTGACCGCGCGCTGCTCATCGAGCGTGAACGCCGCGATGTAGTCCTGCGAGAACTCGCCGAAGAAGGTCTTCTTGTCCCAGTACTCCGGGAACTTCGACGTGGAGGTGTTGTCCGCGTCGTAGTGGTAGACCGGTCCGCCCATGGGGCCCTGGCCGGTGCTGGTGCCGAAGTTGACGAGCTCGTCGAACGGCTGGTCGCCGGGGTTGTCGCCGTAGTAGAGGGTCGCCGCCTCGGCGTCCGGGATGTCGACGAGGCCGGTGTTCCAGCGCGAGTTGTTCTTCAGGTTGTCCGGGTCGAAGAAGCCGCGGGGCGTCGCCGTCTCGAAGTTCCACTCGTTGTACGGCGCGTTGGGTCCGTGGACGTAGGGCCAGCCGGAGTTGTGCGGCTCGTCCAGTCCGGTCGCGTTCCACTCCACGAAGCCCATCGGGCCGCGGACGCCGTCGGCCGCAGCGGCCTTCGTGGCGTCGGGGCCGTAGTCGCCCCAGGAGAGGGTGTTCGTCTCGGCGTCCACGTCGATCTTGAACGGGTTCCGGACGCCCATCACGAAGATCTCGGGGCGGGTCTTCTCGGTTCCCACCGGGAAGAGGTTGCCCTCGGGGATCGTGTACGAGCCGTCCTCCTGCACGGTGATCCGGAGGATCTTGCCGCGGAGGTCGTTCGTGTTGCCGGCGCCGCGGCGCGAGTCGAAGCCCGGGTTCATGCGGGGCGCGTCGTTGTTCGGCGCGAAACCCGCGGCACCCGGCGCGCTCGCCGGCGTGTTGTCACCGGTGGAGAGGTACAGGTTGCCGTCGGCGTCCCAGTCGAAGTCGGCGCCCACGTGGCAGCACTGCCCGCGCTGGGTCTCGATGTCGATGATCTTCTGCTCGCTCGCGAGGTCGAGGCCCGACCCGGTCCACTTGAACCGGGAGAGGCGGTTGATGCCCTTCCACTGGTCCCAGTAGCTGTCGGTCGCGCCCTCGGGCAGCATGTTCGGGGCCGCACCGGTCGGCGTGTTCCCGGGGGGTGCGTAGACCAGGTAGACCCAGTTGTTCTCCGCGAAGTCGGGGTCGATGCCGACGGACTGCAGCCCGTCCTCCGAGTTCTGGTACACGGGGATCGTGTTGACCACGCGCGTGGTGCCGGTCTTGGGGTCGGTGTGGCGGATCTCGCCGTTCCGAGCGGTGTGGAGCACCGACTTGTCCGGGAGGACAGCCAGGTCGAGGGGCTCGCCGACGTTCTTCGTCAGCAGGACCTTCTCGTAGTTGGTCCAGTCGAGTGCGGCTGCGCCGCCCTCGGAACCGTGGTCCACTCCGTCGTGGGCCGAGGCGGGCAGGCCGAGGGCGGTGAGTCCGGAGACCGTCACCATCCCGGCGATGCCGAGTGCGAGAAGACGCCTGATGCTTCTTCTCGAGGATCGCTTACCATTCATGCGTGATGTGATTCCTTCAATGAGGTGTTCATCGCAGAGGCCGGGTCCGTCGCTGTCCGCACGACTGAGCGGATCCGGTCTCCTCCTGTCCGGCCCTGGGGCCGGTGTCTTGCACTCCTCCTCCTCTCGCGGATGCCGGTGGCGCTGCGCTGCGGGTCGTCAGTGATCCCGGAGCGGCGCCGAGGTGGGGGCCGGCGCGGGGTGGTTCCCGCGCCGACCCGGGCTGGTGGGGTCGATCAGGACTCGAAGGCCGAGGGGAGGTACTCGGAGACGTTGTCCTTGGTGACGACCGGCGCGAAGAGCTGGATCTGGCGCGGGACGCCGAGCGAGCTGGTGTCCGCCATCGACTTGTTCTGCTCGACGAGGCGGGCGAGCTTGATGCCGTCCGCGGCCTGGGTCGAGGGGTAGACGACCGTGGCCTTGACGACGGAGTCGTCGGCCTCGATCGCGCGCATCACGTTGGCCGAGCCGGCGCCGCCGACGAAGAGGAACTCGTCGCGACCGGCGGTGTCGATCGCCGCGAGGACGCCGACGCCCTGGTCGTCGTCGTGGTTCCAGATGGCGTCGATCTTCGGCGCGGCCTGGAGGAGGTTGGCCGCGGCCTGCTCTCCGCCCTGGACGGTGAAGTCGGCGGCGACGCGGTTGTCGACGTCGAGTCCGCAGCCGTCGAGCGCGTCGGCGAAGCCCTGGCTGCGCTCCTGCGTCAGAGGGAGGGAGTCGATGCCGGCGATCTCGGCGACGACGGCGTCGGGGTTGTCGCCGAGCTCCTCGCAGATGTAGGTGCCGGCGCTGACGCCCATGCCGTAGTTGTCGCCGAGGATGGTCGACCGGGCGGCGAAGGGGCTGGAGAACTCGCGGTCGACGTTGATGACCGTGATGCCCGCGTCCATCGCCTGGGTGGCGACCTGCGTGAGCGCGGCCCCGTCGATCGGCAGCAGCACGATCGCGTCGACTCCGTCGTTGATGAAGGTCTCGACCTGGCTGATCTGGAGGTTGACGTCGTTCGTCCCCTCCGCGGTGCGGAGCTCCACGTCGTCGTACTTCTCGGCCTCGGCGATGGCGGCGCGGCTGACCGCGCCCATCCAGCCGTGGTCGGCGGCGGGAGCGGTGAAGCCGATGACGACGTTGTCGCCGGAGGCGTCGTTGTCCGAGGCGGCCACGGCGGCGGCGGTCCCGCCGGAGGCGGCGTTGCCGGTCTCGACCGGGGCGTTCGAGATGCAGCCGGTGAGCATCAGCGCGACCGCGCCGAAGGCGACGCCGGCCGAGCCGAGTCGGGCGGTGCGGGAGAGGCGGCTGCGGGTGGAGGGGCGTGCGGGCATGGAAGTGATCTCCTTCGATCGATCCGAGGGGTCCGAGGGCACACGTGTCCTGCGGAGAGGTGACCTGAGTGGTCGGGTGGGTTGCTGTGTGTGGAGGAGCGGGGCCGGAGCCCCGGGGTCAGGACTTCCTGCCGCGGGCGGCGAACCGCTGCTGCAGCAGGACGGCGGCGACGATGATCGCGCCCTTCGCGACGGCCTGAGTCGAGGTCGACATGTTGTTCTGCGTGAACACGTTGGTCAGGGTCGTGAAGATGAGGACGCCGAACACGGTGCCGACGATGGTGCCGCGGCCGCCGGCCAGCAGCGTGCCTCCGACGACGACCGCCGCGATGGCGTCGAGCTCGTAGAGGAGGCCGTTGGTCGAGCTGCCGGCGGTGGTGCGGGCGAGCATCATGACGGCGGCGATGCCGGCGGTGAGCCCGGCGAGGCCGTAGACGTACATGGTGTGGCGGCGGACCTTGATGCCGGCGAGACGGGCCGCCTCCGGGTTGCCGCCGACCGCGATGGTGCGGCGTCCGAAGGTGGTGCGGTTGAGCAGGATCCAGCCGGCGACGGCGACGACCACGAAGATCAGCACGAGCACCGGGATGCCGAGCACGTCGGCGCGGAAGAAGTCGAGGAACGGCGTGACCGTGACGACCTGCGTCTGGCGGTTCGAGATCAGCTCGGCGAAGCCGCGGGCGGCGACGAGCATCGCCAGGGTGGCCATGAAGGCGACGACCCGGCCGTAGGCGATCAGCGCGCCGTTGATCAGGCCGCAGACGAGGCCGACGACGACCGCGGTGAGCACGATCACCAGCCAGGAGGTGTTGGCCGCGTAGTACTGGGTCGAGACCGTGCTCGCCCAGACCGTCGCGAGCCCCATCACGGAGCCGACCGAGAGGTCGATGCCGCCGGAGGTGATGACGAAGGTCATGCCGATGCTCAGCACGCCGATGACGGCGGCGAGGCGGAGGATCGTGAGCACGTTGTCGACGCTGGCGAAGCGCTCCCCCGCGGTCGCGAATCCGACGATGCAGAGGATCACCAGCGCGAGCAGCAGCCCGACGTTGCGGCCGAGGGAGCCCTGCATGAGGCGGGCGACCCCGGAGCGGGAGTCCTTGGTCGGGACGCCCCCGGAGGCGCCTCCGGTCGCGGCCGACGCGTGACGGGCGGCGTCCTCCTGCGGACCGCCGATCGACGGCGACGCGGTGTCGAGCTGTCCGCTCACGCTGCACTTCCTTCCATGACGAGATCGAGCACGCGGTGCTCGTCGATCGAATCGGCCGGGCCCTCGTGGACCACGGCGCCGTCGGAGATCACGAGCACTCGGTCGGAGAGTCCGAGGACCTCGCCGATCTCGCTGGAGACCACGAGCACGGCGGCGCCGTTGGTCGCGAGGTCCCTGATCAGGGTGTAGATCTCGGCCCGCGCGCCGACGTCGACCCCGCGGGTCGGCTCGTCGAGCAGCAGGACGCGGCAGCCGCGCACCAGCCAGCGGGCGAGGAGCGCCTTCTGCTGGTTGCCTCCGGAGAGGGTGCGGGCGTCGCGGTCGACCCCGGAGGGCCGCAGGTCGAGGGAGACCGCCTGCTCGGCCGCCGCCGCGCGCTCGGAGCGCTCGTCGAGGAAGCCGCGCTTGGCGAAGCGGTCGAAGGTCGAGAGGGTGATGTTGCGGTAGACCGGCTCGTCCAGGAGCAGGCCCTGGCTCTTGCGCTCCTCCGGGCAGAGGCCGATGCCGGCGTCGACCGCCGAGGTGACGGACCCGGCGCGCAGGCGCTTGCCCGCCACGCTGACCGTCCCGGTGCTGGCGCGGCGCGCCCCGTAGATGGTCTCGAGGATCTCGGAGCGGCCGGAGCCGACCAGCCCCGCGAGGCCGACGACCTCGCCGGCGCGGATCTCGAGGGAGACGTCCGAGAAGGAGCCCTGCAGGCCCAGCTTCTCGACCTTCAGCAGCGTCTCGGCCTCGACGTCGAGCTCCTGGCGGTCCGGGAAGACGTACTCGACCGCGCGGCCGGTCATCAGGGTGATGAGCTTCGAGGTGGGGGTGTCGGCGACCGCGAGGTTCTGCGCGACGGTGGCGCCGTCCTTGATCACGGTGATCCGGTCGCCGATGGCGCGGATCTCGTCGAGGCGGTGCGAGATGTAGACGATGGCGACACCGGAGGCGGTGAGCTGGCGCACCACGTGGAAGAGGTTCTCCACCTCCTCGGAGTCGAGCACCGCGGAGGGCTCGTCCATGATGATGACCCGCGCGTCGTGCGAGAGGGCGCGGGCCATCTGCACGATCTGCTTGCCGGCGGCGGAGAGCGTGCCGACCTCGCGGTTCGGCGAGATCTCGGAGTGGCCGAGGCGCTCCATCAGCTCGCGGGTGATCCTCGTGGCCTTCGCCCGGGCGGTGAAGCCGCCGCGGGAGAGCTCGTGGCCGAGGAAGATGTTCTCGGCGACGGAGAGGCCGTCGACGACGTCGAGCTCCTGGTACATCGTCGCGATGCCCAGGGCGAGGGCCGCCGTCGGGGACGGGATCGTGACGACGTTCCCGTCGACGAGGATCTCGCCCTCGGTGGGCTGGTGGGCCCCGGCGAGGGTCTTGATGAGGGTGGACTTGCCGGCGCCGTTCTGGCCGAGGAGGCAGTGCACCTCACCGGGTCGGACATCGAGGTCGACGCCGTCGAGAGCACGGGCGCCGGGGAAGACCTTCACGATGCCGCGCATCTGCAGAAGCAGCTGCTGAGACTCGTCGGAGGTGCGGGGAAGAGGCTGTGCAGCAGTGCTGCGGGGGTCTGCGGTGACCATGCGGATGAAGCTACTTCCACTTACGTCGCGGGTCAAGCAAAAGTTCTGAACCGATTCGAAGGCCGTTGCGGTGATCGCCCAGTCGCCCGGAGGGCTCCCTGCTGCCGCGTCAGGGCAGGGATCCGCGGGATTACGCGACATCTGACGGCGGCGGTTGAGACATTCCGTCCGTGATAGAGCGCTCTCCGAACCCTATGAACACGCTCCTGTCCGTGCAGCCCGGGCGCGTCGCCGTGGAGGCGGCCTCGCCGAGCGCGGTAGCGCCCGCGCCCCGACCCGTGGCAGGGTCGTACGGCCGACGAAAGGACGACGATGTCGAACGACCGAGCCCTGCGCGTCGCGATGGTGGGGACCGCCTTCATGGGCCGCACCCACTCGCACGCCTGGCGCACCGCCTCCCGCTTCTTCCCCCTCCCCCTCCGCCCCGAGCTCGCCGTGCTCGTGGGGAGCAACCCCGACTCGACCGCCGAGCGCGCCGAGCGGCTGGGCTGGAGCGAGGCCTCCACCGACTGGCGGGCCGTCATCGCCCGCGACGACATCGACCTCGTCGACATCTGCACCCCGGGCGACACGCACGCCGAGATCGCCGTCGCGGCCCTCGAGGCCGGCAAGCACGTGCTGTGCGAGAAGCCCCTCGCCAACTCGGTCGAGGAGGCGGAGCGGATGGTCGCCGCGGCCGCCGCCTCCGGCAAGGTCGCGATGTGCGGCTTCAGCTACCGCCGCACCCCGGCCCTCGCCCTCGCCAAGCGCTTCATCGAGGAGGGCCGCCTCGGCGATATCCGCCACGTGCGCGCCCAGTACCTGCAGGACTGGCTGTCCGACTCCGAGGCGCCGCTGACCTGGCGCCTGCAGAAGGAGCGGGCCGGCTCGGGCGCCCTCGGCGACATCGGCGCGCACAGCATCGACACCGCCCAGTGGCTGACCGGCCGCGGCATCACCTCCGTCTCGGCGACGATGCGCACCTTCACCACCGAGCGCCCCGTGCTCAGCGAGCAGGTCGGCCTCGGCGGCCGCGCCGGTGCCGACGCCCCGCGCGGCGCCGTGACCGTCGACGACGCCGCGGCCTTCACCGCCTCCTTCGAGGGCGGCGCTCTGGGCGTCTTCGAGGCCACCCGCGTCGCGACCGGCCGCCGCAACGCCAACCGCATCGAGGTGAACGGCGAGCTCGGCTCGATCGCGTTCGACTTCGAGCGGATGAACGAGCTCGAGTACTACGACGCCCGCGACCCCGAGGAGGCGCAGGGCTTCCGGCGCATCCAGGTCACCGAGCCGGCGCACCCGTACATGTCGGCCTGGTGGCCGACCGGGCACGGCATCGGCTACGAGCACCTCTTCACGCACCAGGTCGTCGACCTCGTCGAGGCGATCGCCGGCGGCACCGCCGTCACGCCCACGTTCGCGGACGCCCTCGACGTGCAGCGGGTCCTCGACGCGGTCGCCACCAGCGCGGGCGCGTCGTCCGTCTCCACGCCGGTCGCCCGCTGACCCGTCCTCTCCCCGCGAGATGCCACCTGTGACGCCCCGCCACGGCGTGTCGTCGTCACAGGCGGCATCTCGCGAAGGGTGATGGAGGGCGGGTGCGGGATCGCGTTCGGTGCTGTGCGCCGATCCTGCGCCATAATGCGCCTATGAGCAAGAAGATTGACGCTGCGCACCGCGCACTGGTAGAGGCCCTCGACAAGCACGCCCGGCTCGTGTCGGACAAGGAGTCGAAGCCGCGGAAGGTCGAACGGGCCGGAGCCGAGCTCCGCGCCGCGACGAAGACGTACGCCGCGCTCGTGTCCGCGCGCACCGGCGCCGCGAGCCCCTTCGCCGACCTGGCCGACCCCCGCCTGGACAAGCCGACCATCGCGTCGCTCCGGGCCGAGCGCGACGCGATCGCGAAGCGGATCGCCACGCACGAGGCGTCGGCGGGCGAGGACGGCGCACTCGCGAGCTGAGCGCGCGGCGGCGCCGCTCCGAGTCGCCGTGTTACGCGCGGCCTTCGCGCGGGTCCGGCCACCTTCGTAAGGTGATCCCCGGGATCCGCGCAGTCGCGGCGCCGAGCGACCGGAAGGCCGGTCGCAGCGCCGGCGGTGACCAGCACCGCCCGGCCGGCGCCGAGTGCCCGGATCCTCTCCACGGAAGGATCCCCACAGCCATGACTCTGCGCACCCGACTCCTCGCGACCTCCGCGATCGCCGCCTCCGCCGCCCTCCTCCTCGCCGGCTGCTCCGGCGCGGGCGGCGGCGACGACACCGTCCGCATCGGCGTCGTCGGCGCGAGCGATCCCTACTGGGCCACCTACGAGAAGGCCGCCGCCGACGCCGGGATCGACATCGAGATCGTCGACTTCAGCGACTACAACCAGCCCAATCCGGCTCTCACCGAGGGCGAGATCGACCTCAACCAGTTCCAGCACATCGCCTACCTGGCGCAGTACAACACCTCGGCCGACGCCGACCTCGTCCCGATCGGCGCGACCGCGATCTACCCGCTCGGCCTCTACTCCTCGAAGTACGACGACGTCGCCGACATCCCGGCCGGCTCCACCATCGCGATCCCCAACGACGAGACCAACCAGGCGCGCGCGCTGCTGGTGCTGCAGTCGGCCGGGCTCGTGGAGCTGAAGGACGGCGGCGGAGTGCTCTCGAACGTCGACGACGTGGAGCCCTCCTCGAAGGTCCAGGTCACCGCGCTCGAGGCCTCGCTCACCCCGACGTCGCTCCCGGACGTGGCCGCCGCGGTCATCAACAACGACTTCATCGAGAACGCCGGGCTGAACGCCGAGGACGCGATCGCCCAGGACGACCCGAGCGACCCCGCCTCCCTGCTCTACACGAACGTCTTCGCCGCCCGCGCCGACGACGCCTCGAACGAGACCTACACGAAGCTCGTCTCGATCTACCAGGACAGCCAGGACGTGCTCGACGGCGTCTCGGAGCAGTCCGGCGGCACCGCGGTCTTCCTGAAGACACCCGCCTCCGAGCTCGAGACCTCGCTCGAGTCGGCCGAGACCGACATCTCCGCCGCCTCCTGACCCCGGCACCTGCGGGACCGCGCCCGTCGGGTCCTCCGCCCGCGGAGCTCCCCACCGGCGCGGTCCCGCGCCTCCCCCGCGACAGAAAGGGCGCCCCGTGCCGCTCATCCGCATGACCGACGTGCGCAAGGTGTACCCCGGCGCGGGGCGCGGCGCCGCCCCGACCGCGGCCGTCGACGGCGTGAGCCTCGAGATCGAGGCGGGCGACGTCTACGGCGTGATCGGCTACTCCGGCGCCGGCAAGAGCACGCTCGCGCGCCTCGTCAACGCCCTCGAGCCCGCGACCAGCGGCAGCATCGAGATCGACGGCCGCGAGACAGTCGGCCTGCCCGAGCGCGAGCTGCGCCGGCTGCGCCTGGGGATCGGGATGATCTTCCAGCAGTTCAACCTCTTCGGCTCGAAGACCGTGCAGCAGAACGTCGCCTACCCGCTGCAGGTCGCGGGCGTCCCGCGGGCGGAGCAGCGCGCCCGCGTCGACGAGATGCTCCGCTTCGTCGGCCTGAGCGACAAGGCCCGCAGCCACCCGGAGCAGCTCTCGGGCGGGCAGAAGCAGCGCGTCGGCATCGCCCGCGCCCTCGCCGCCTCCCCGCGCATCCTGCTGGCGGACGAGGCCACCAGCGCCCTCGACCCGGACACCACCGGCGAGGTGCTGGCCCTCCTCCGCCGCATCAACGAGGAGCTGGGCGTCACGATCGTCGTGATCACGCACGAGATGGACGTGGTCCAGCAGCTCGCGACGAAGGTCGCGGTGATGGAGTCGGGCCGCATCGTCGAGCGCGGGCCCGTCTTCGACGTGTTCTCGGACCCGCGCGAGCCGGTCACCCGCCGCTTCGTCTCCACCGTCGTCCGATCGGTGCCCTCGCCCGCGGAGGCGGCCGTGTTGCGCGCGCGCCACCGCGGCCGCCTGGTCACGCTCTCGTTCTCGGACGACTCCGCCTCGCAGGGCGACGTCTTCGCCGAGGTCGCGGCCGCCGGCGTGCCGCTCGAGCTCGTCTACGGCGGTATCACCGACGTCCGCGGACGGGCCTTCGGCCACCTCACGGTCGCCCTCGACGCTCCGGACGACGTCGTCGACCCCCTCCTCGCCCGCCTCGGCGGACACGTCGCCCTCACGGAGGTGCCCCGATGAACGAGCTGATCCCGCTCCTGCCCAAGCTCGTCCAGGCGACCGGCGAGACGCTGTACATCGTCGCGCTGAGCCTCCTCTTCGGCGGGCTCGGCGGACTCCTGATCGGCCTGGGCCTCGCGCTCACCCGCGGCGGCGCCCTCTACGCGAACCGGGTGGTCCACGGACTGCTGAACGTGATCGTGAACGTGTTCCGGCCGATCCCGTTCATCATCTTCATCGCCGCTGCCCAGCCGCTGGCCCGGCTGGTGGTCGGCTCCGGCATCGGCACGGACGCGATCGTCTTCACCCTCTCGCTCGGCGCCGCCTTCGGCATCGGGCGGATCGTGGAGCAGAACCTGCTGACCGTGCAGCCCGGCGTGATCGAGGCGGCGCGCTCGGTCGGAGCGAGCCGGTTCCGGATCGTCCGCACGGTGCTGCTGCCGGAGGCGCTCGGTCCGCTGATCCTCGGCTACACGTTCGTGTTCGTCGCCGTCATCGACATGTCGGCGGTGGCCGGCTACATCGGTGCCGGCGGGCTCGGCAACTTCGCGATCCAGTACGGCTACCGGCAGTTCGAGCCGGTCGTCACCTGGGCGGCGGTGCTGGTGATCATCGTGATCGTGCAGCTGGTGCAGCTGCTCGGCAACGTGCTGGCACGGCGCGTCCTGCGCCGCTGAGGCCGCCCCCGCACCCGCACGAACGCGAGATGCCACTTCGGTACGCGACACGCGGGTGTCGCTGTACCGGAGTGGCATCTCGCGGAGGGGGGGCCGTCCGCCTGGGACGGAGCCGTCAGTAGCGCGGCTTGCGCTCCGGGCGCTCGCTCGAGCGGCTCGGGCCGCTGGGGCGTGCGCCGCGGTCGGCGCCCGCTCGGCTCGGACGGCGGTCGGGCTTCAGCTCGATCAGCTGGCCGCTGATGCGGGTGTCGGCGAGGCGGTCGAGGACGTCCTGGGGCAGGTCGGCCGGCAGCTCGACGATCGAGAAGTCCGGGCGGATGTCGATGTGCCCGAAGTCGCCGCGGTTGAGGCCGCCCTCGTTCGCGAGCGCGCCCACGATCTGGCGGGGCTCGACGCGCTGGCGGCGGCCGACCTCGATCCGGTAGGAGGCGAGGTTGCTGTTCGCCGGGCGCTGACGGCGCTCGGGACGCTCGCCCCGGTCGCCGCCGCGGTCGAAGCGGTCGCCGCGCTCGGGGCGGTCGCCGCGGTCGGGCCGGGAGTCGCGGTCCTCGCGCTCGCGACGGGCGAAGCGGGGGTCGTCGGGCGAGAGCAGCAGCGGCTCCTCGCCCTGCGCGACGATGGCCAGCGCGGCGGCGACGTCCGACTCGACCACGTCGTGGTGCTCGACGTAGTGGCCGATGATGTCGCGGAAGCGCTGCAGGCGCTCGGTGTCGGCGAGCGCCGCGGTGATGGCGTCGTCGAAGCGCGAGAGGCGGGTGACGTTGACGTCCTCGACGCTCGGCATCCGCATCTCCGTGAGCGGCTGGCGGGTGGCCTTCTCGATGGCGGCGAGGAGGCGGCGCTCGCGCGGCGTGACGAAGCTGATCGCCGCTCCGCTGCGCCCCGCGCGGCCGGTGCGGCCGATGCGGTGCACGTACGACTCGGTGTCGATCGGGATGTCGTAGTTGACGACGTGGCTGATGCGCTCGACGTCGAGGCCGCGGGCGGCGACGTCGGTGGCGACGAGGATGTCGAGCTTTCCCGACTTCAGCTGCTCGACGGTGCGCTCGCGCTGGGCCTGGGCGACGTCTCCGCTGATCGCCGCCGCGGTGTAGCCGCGGGCGCGCAGCTTCTCGGCCAGCGTCTCCGTCTCGCTCTTCGTGCGGACGAACACGATCATGCCCTCGAAGTTCTCGACCTCGAGGATGCGGGTGAGGGCGTCGACCTTCTGCGGGTACGACACCATCAGGTAGCGCTGGGTGGTGTTGACGGAGGTCGTGGTCTTGTTCTTGACCGTGATCTCCTCCGGCTCCTTCAGGTACTTGCCGGAGATGCGGCGGATCTGCGCGGGCATCGTCGCCGAGAACAGCGCGATCTGCTTCTCGACGGGGGTGTCCGCGAGGATCGTCTCGACGTCCTCCGCGAAGCCCATCTTGAGCATCTCGTCGGCCTCGTCGAGCACCAGGAACTTCAGCTGCGAGAGGTCGAGGGTGCCCTTCTCGAGGTGGTCCATGATGCGGCCGGGCGTGCCGACGACGACGTGGACGCCGCGGCGGAGCGCGGAGAGCTGGGTGCCGTAGCCCTGGCCGCCGTAGACGGGGAGGACGTGGACGCCGCGGAGGCCGGACGCGTAGCGCTCGAACGCCTCGCAGACCTGCAGGGCGAGCTCGCGGGTCGGGGCCAGCACGAGGGCCTGCGGCGTCTTCTGCGAGACGTCGAGGCGCGAGAGGATCGGCAGCGCGAACGCCGCGGTCTTGCCGGTGCCGGTCTGGGCGACGCCGAGGACGTCGCGGCCGGAGAGGAGGGACGGGATCGTCGCGGCCTGGATGGCCGAGGGCGTCTCGTAGCCGACCTCCTTGAGGGCCTTGAGGACCGGGTCGGAGAGACCGAGGTCGGAGAAGGTGAGCGTGGGGGCGCTCTCGGAAGCGGTGTCGGCTTCGGGGGCGGAATCGGGGGTATCGGTGGACGCCATGGTGCAACGGTAGTGCTCCGGCGGCGCCGCCGTCCGAGGGAACCCCGAACGCTCGGGCGATCCCGACCCTCCGGAGGCGCCTCGAGCGCCCGTCACGGAGTGAAGTCGAGCAGCACCTTGCTCGAGCGGGAGGCGTCGCGGGCGAGTTCGAAGGCCTCGAGCGCGCGCACCAGCGGCAGCACCTGCGTGACCACGGGCGCCACCACGAGGCTGCCGTCGGCGAGCGCCGCCAGCACCTCGTCGAGCTCGTCGACGAAGCGGAAGGAGCCGATCAGGTGCAGCTCCCGGGTGATCGCGAGCGAGATCAGGGCCGGCTGCTCTCCCGAGGGGAGGAGTCCCACCATCACGACGGTGCCCCCGCGAGCGGCGCCCCGGACGGCCGAGGCGAGGCCGCGCGGGCTGCCCGAGGACTCGAAGACGACGTCGGCGGCGACCTCGGCGATCGCGTCGGCGTCGGTCGCGCGGATCGTCCGGGTCGCGCCGACCGCGCGGGCGATCGCGAGCGGCTCCTCGGCCAGGTCGACCGCGACGATCTCGGCCGCCCCCGCCCGCTTCAGCACCGCGACGATCAGCGCTCCGATCGGGCCGCTGCCGATGACCAGCGCACGCCGTCCCGCCACCGCCCCGGCGCGCGACACGGCGTGCCAGGCGACGCTCGCCGGCTCCGCGAGCGCCGCCTCCCGGAGCCCGAGGCCGGCCGGCAGCTCGCGGAGCATGCGCGCCGGCAGCACCGCGTGGCGGGCGAACGCGCCCTGGGTGTGCGGCATCCGTGCGGCACTGCCGAGGTAGGTGCCCTCGGTCGCGAGGTTCGGGCGCCCGTCGGGCCAGTCGCCGCGGGCGGTCGCGGGGTGCACGGCGACGGCCGCGCCGACCGGGGGGCCGGAGCCGTCCGCCGCGGACTCGACGACCGTGCCGACCACCTCGTGTCCGAGCGTCAGCGGCTCGCGGAGGATCGACTCCCCCGCGGCGCCGTGCGTCCAGTAGTGCAGATCGGAGCCGCAGATCCCGCCGTACGCGACGGCGACGAGGGCCTCGCCGGGGCCGCGCGGCTCGAGCGGCGCCTCCTCGACGCGGAGGTCGCCGGCGGCGTGGACGACGACGCGGGTGGTGGAGTCGGGGACGAGCGCGGTCATGCGGGTTCCTTCGTGGGTCGAGGGGTGTCTCAGACGACGACGGTCATGCCGCCGTCGATGAAGACGACCTGCCCGTTGACGTAGTCGGAGCCGTCGGAGGCGAGCCAGACGGCGGGGCCGATCAGGTCCTCGACGCGGCCCCAGCGCGCGGCGGGCGTGCGGCCGCGGATCCAGCTGTCGAACGCCTCGTCGTCGACGAGGCCCTGCGTCATCTCGGTGTGGATGTAGCCCGGAGCGATCGCGTTGACCTGGATGCCGTGCTGCGCCCACTCCGCCGTCATCGCGCGGGTGAGGTTGCGGATCCCGCCCTTCGAGGCCGTGTAGGGCGCGATCGTCGGCCGCGCGAGATCGGCCTGCACCGAGGCGACGTTGACGATCTTCCCGGCGCCGCGCGGGATCATCCGCTTCGCCGCCGCCCTGCCGACCAGGAAGGCGCTGGTGAGGTTCGTGCGCAGCACCCGCTCCCAATCGGCGACCTCGAGCTCGAGCAGGGGCACGCGGTGCTGGACGCCGGCGTTGTTGACCAGGATGCGCAGGGGTCCCACCGCCTCCTCGATCCAGGCGACGCCCGCCTCGGCGGCCGCGTCGTCGGTGACGTCGAAGGCGCGGGCGCGGATCCGCGGGCGGTCGTCCGTGCCGGGGAACCGCTCCGCGAGCTCGGCGCGGGCGGCCTCGAGGCGCTCGGGGTCGAGGCCGTTCAGGACGACGGTGGCGCCCGCCTCGGCGAGGCCGGTGGCGACGGCGCGGCCGATGCCGCGGCTGGATCCGGTGACGAGCGCCACGCGGTCGGTCAGGTCGAAGAGCACGGTTCCTCCAGAGGGTCGGGGCGGATGTCAGGGCTGCGGAGGCGCCGCGCGCGGAGGGCCCGCGACGGTGCGGCTCGCGAGCGCGCCGATCCCGTCGAGGGCGATCAGCACCTCCTGGCCGGGCCCGACCTCGACGGCCGTGCCGGGCGAGCCGGTGAGGACCACGTCACCCGGGTGGAGCGTGAGGTGGGAGGTGAGGTGCACCAGGATCTCCGCGGCGCGCCAGCCGAGGCGATCGGTCGAGGAGACGGCCCGCACCTCCCCGTCGACGCTCACCGTGATGCCGACCGCGTCGACGTCGACCCCGGTCTCGATCCACGGACCGAGCGGCGTCCAGCCGTCGCCGTTCTTCCCCTGGAGGAAGAGGCCGTCGGCGGCGATCATCCCGGGAGCGGTGACGTCGTTCGCGACCGTCGCTCCGAGCACGTGCGCGAGCGCGTCCTCGGGGGTGAGGTGCCGCGCGGTGCGGCCGATGACCAGGGCGAGCTCGCCCTCGACGACCACCGGGCCGATGCCCTCGTCGAGCACGATCGGATCGCCGGGCCCGGCCAGGGTGTGCGCCGTCTTGTGGAAGGCCTGCGGAGGCAGCTGCCGGTCGGCCGCGGAGCCGTTGTGCGCCATGCCGAGGATGACGCGGGGCTCCACCGGGGCCAGCAGGTGCGCGCCCTCGACGGGCCAGCGGCGGCCCGTCTCGACCGGCTCCGCGGCGAAGGCGTCCTCGATCTCGCGCCACTCCCCCGCGACCTGGAGGACGACGGCCGGGCCGCCCTCGGCCCGGATCCGCGCGAGGCGCATCAGCGGACGCCTCTCGGATCGACGCCGGTCGTGCTGGTGCTGCTGCTCGCCACGGTGCCTCGCTCACTCCGGCCCGCAGAGGCGGGATGGGCCGAGCGTAACAGCCCAGTGAACGCCATTCAACAGAATGGACGCTGAGGCGTCAGGCGGGCGTCCCTGCCACGAGGGGCGGGCGGCCGAGCGCCGCGGCGGCCTCGCGGAGTGCCGCGACGACCTCCTCCTGATCGTCGGCGACCGGCCGGACCAGCGAGACGCCGACCGCGACCGAGAGATCGGAGCGGGTCGCGGCCGGGACCGCGACGGCGACGCCCAGGACGCTGGGGTGCAGCTCGCCGTCGTCGATCGCGTAGCCGCGCAGGCGCGCCGCGGCGACCTTGCGGAGCAGCTCGCGGGTCGAGGACGTGGACCGGTCGGTGAAGACGACGATGTCGCGGTCGTCGGCGAAGCGCTCGGCGATCTCGGCGTCGTCGAGCTCGGCCAGCAGGGCGGTCCCGACGGCGGTGGCGGAGGCGGGATACCTGTCGCCGACGCTCGCGGAGAGCGCGAACCTCTCCCGCCCCTCGTGCACCGCCAGGTAGAGGACGCGGGTGCCGTCGAGCAGCGCGATCTGCACCAGCTGACGCGAGAGCACCGGCGACTCCTCGCAGAGCCGGTAGAACTCGCGCACCGGGTCGAAGCCGGCGAGGTAGTGGCTGCCGAGCTCGACGGTGCGCCGGCCGAGGAGGAAGCCGGAGCCGACGCGGCGGATCAGCCGCCCCTCCTCCAGCGCGGCGCAGAGGTTCGAGGTCGACGACTTGGCGATCCCGAGCTCGCGGGCGATGTCGGTCAGCGTGCGCGGGCCGCCCGCGTCGGCGAGGAGGTCGAGGATCCGCAGAGCGCGCGACACGGCCGGGGCGCCCGAGCCCCTGTCGGAGTCGGCCGTCGTCGGGGGCGCATCGGGGCGGGCCATGTCGTCCTCTCGCGGGGGCGGTGTCAGTAGAACTCCACCGTATCGACTCGGTTGATCAGGGGCTCCCCGTCGAGGAAGCGGGTGGCGTTGCGCGCGAAGAGCTCGGCGATCAGGCGGTCCTCGGCGACGTTCAGCGCCGCGGTGTGGGGGCTGATCAGGACGCTCGGGTGGCTCCAGAGCGGGCTGCCCTGCTCGAGCGGCTCCTCCGCCACCACGTCGAGCGCGGCGAAGCCGACGCGGCCGTCGTCGAGCGCGGCGAGCAGTGCCTCCTCGTCGACGACCGTCCCGCGGCCGACGCTGACGAACGAGGCGCCGGGGCGCAGCGCGGCGAAGAACTCGGAGCCGACCAGCTTCTCGGTGGCGGCGGTGCCGGGGAGGGTGACGACGACCCCGTCGATCCGGCCCGCCACCTCCGCGATCGCGTCGGGGGCGACGATCTCGTCGACGTGCTCGACCTCGGTCTCGTGGCGGCTCGTGCCGATCACGCGGGCGCCGAGCTGCTGGAGCGTGCGGGCCGTCGCTCGCCCGATCGTGCCCAGCCCGACGATCAGGACCGTCTGCTCCGAGATCAGCCCCATCGTCCACCGGCCGCCCCAGACGCGCTCGCGCTGGAGGGACTGGAGGCGCGGGAGGGACTTGGCACCGGCCAGGAGTCCGAAGACCCCGAACTCGGCCAGCGGCTCGGAGTGGACTCCCGCCGAGGTCGAGAACGCGATGCGCTCCAGCTGCGCGTCGTCGAGCCCCGCGGCCCGCACCTGCGCGCCTCCGCCGGCGGGCATCGTCTGCACCCAGCGGAGGCGCGGATTCGCGGCGGCTGTGCGCGCGAGGGCGGCGGGGGTCTCGTCCGGCACGCCGTAGAGGACGTCGGCGGAGTCGACCA
The DNA here is from genome assembly GCF_002931755.1 of Rathayibacter sp. AY2B3. Classification (NCBI taxonomy): domain Bacteria; kingdom Bacillati; phylum Actinomycetota; class Actinomycetes; order Micrococcales; family Microbacteriaceae; genus Rathayibacter; species Rathayibacter sp. AY2B3. The sequence continues at coordinate 61,027 of NZ_PSUG01000003.1, forward strand.
GCTCGTCGAAGGCGTGCTGCTGCTCCGGGGTGCGCCGGAAGGAGGGGTCTCCGCCGTGGTCGCCGGGGTGGCGCATCGGAGGGAGGAGGCTCTGGTCGGCGACGACGTCGAGGCGCGGCTCGAGCTCGACGATGCGGGCGATCAGCTCGGGGCTGAGCGGCGAGGCGACGACGACGCGGAGGCGATCGGTCACGGATGTCCCTTCGCGGGACGGTGCGGGAGGCTCTCCCCCGGATCGGCCCGCGCCCACCCTACTTCACTCCTGTGAACCGTGTTCGATATGCTGGGCGCATGCCGGACACCTCGACCGCCGCCCTCCCGCCCGTCCGCACCGGCTTCGTCGGGCTCGGGAGCATGGGCGCCCCGATGGCCCGTCGCCTCGTCGCCGCCGGCGTCCCGCTCGGGATCACCGCGCGCCCCGCCTCCGCCGACCGCGCCCGCCGTGCCGTCCCCGAGGCGCAGTGGCACGACTCCGCCCGCTCGCTCGCCGCCGCCTCGGACGTGCTGATCGCGATGGTGCCGGACCTGCCGCAGCTCGAGGAGGTGCTCGAGGGAGAGGAGGGCGTGCTCGCGGCCCGGGCGGACCTCGTGCTCGCCGTCTGCTCCAGCGTGTCCGCCTCCGGCCTGCGCGAGCTGGCGGGCCGCCACCCTCGGCTCCGCCTCGTGGACGCTCCCGTCAGCGGCGGCACCGAGGGCGCCGAGGCGGGGACCCTCTCGATCATGGTCGGCGGGGCGGAGGAGGACGTCGCCCGGGTGCTGCCCGTCCTGTCCGCCTGCGGGACCGCCGTCCGCCTCGGACCGCTCGGCGCCGGCGAGGTGGCGAAGGCTTGCAATCAGCTCGTCGTCGCCGCGACCATGACCGCGATCGCGGAGGCCGCCGTCATCGCCGAGCGCTCCGGCCTCGACCTCGACACGCTGCTCGCCCTGCTGCAGGGCGGCTACGCGGGCAGCCGGGTGCTCGAGACCAAGCGCGCCGCCCTGGTCGCCCGCGACTACACGCCGACCGGCGTCGCCTCCTTCATGGACAAGGACCTGCGGGCCGCGGCCGACGAGGCGGAGGCGACGGGCACCTCCGCTCCGCTGCTCGGCACGCTCCGCACCGTGTTCCGCGACCTCGTCGACGCGGGCCTCGGCGACGAGGACCTCGCGGTGGTGCACCGCTTCGTCGCCGAGCGCTGAGGCGGGGGCGCGGGGCGTTCGCGCGCGGGCGCCCCGGCGGAGAGGCGCCGCGCGAGAGCAGCCTCCGCGCGTCGGCACAAGGGCCCCCGCTCCGGGCGTCCCCGACCTAGCGTCGGAGGAACGGCATCATCGAGCGAAGGAGCACGACATGGCATCAGGAGTCGCAACGGTCTGGGTCCCCGTCACGGACATGGAGCGGGCGGTCGCGTTCTACCGCGACACGCTCGGCCTCGAGGTCAAGGACACCTCGGACGACTGGTCGGAGCTGGACGCCGGCGGGCTGATGATCGGCCTGAACGCCCGCGAGTCGGCCACGGTCGCGGAGCAGGGCGGGGCGGTCGTCTCGTTCCAGCCCGAGGGCTCGATCGAGGACGAGCTGGAGCGACTCACGGCGCGCGGCGCGTCGATCGAGGGCGAGATCAGCGACCACGAGTGGGGCCGCATCCTCCCCTTCAAGGACTCGGAGGGCAACGACCTCCAGTTCTACTCGCCGCCGCAGCGCTGAGCGGAGGGCCGCCGTCGAGGCGGCCGCGACGAGCGGCGGGCGGGCCGGAGCCGGAGGGCTGCGGTCAGCCCGCCGCTGTGCGTCGCGGGACCGGTCGTTCCGCGCAGGTGCGTCGCCCGGCCGTCCACCGCACCTGAGGATCTAGGATCAGCTGTCCGCCGCATCTGCGGACTCCTGATCCGGAGGTCCCCGTGCGTCGTCGCCTGCTCACCCTCGTCCCCGCCGCCGCCGCGCTCCTCCTGCTCGCGGGCTGCTCCGCTCCTTCGTCCCCTGCCGGCGGTGCGGCCACCGGCGACGCGACGTCCTCGGCCGGCGGCTCCATCACCGTCTTCGCCGCCGCCTCGCTGAAGGGCGCGTTCACCGAGCTCGCCACGGGGTTCGAGGCCGCCGAGCCCGGCGCCGAGGTCGAGCTCTCCTTCGCCGGCTCCTCCGACCTCGCGACGCAGATCGTCAACGGCGCCCCGGCCGACGTCTTCGCCTCCGCCGACGAGCGCACGATGTCGACCGTCGCCGAGGCGGGGCTCGTCGACGGGGACCCGGTCGACATCGCCACGAACACGCTCGAGATCGCCGTGCCCCCCGGCAACCCGGCGCAGGTCGCCTCGCTCGCCGATCTCGCCCGGCCCGCGACCGCCACCGTCGTCTGCGCGACGCAGGTGCCGTGCGGAGCAGCGGCCGTCGCGGTCGAGCAGGCCGCCGGGATCGACCTCTCACCTGTGAGCGAGGAGTCGTCGGTCACCGACGTGCTCGGCAAGGTGTCCTCGGGCGAGGCGGACGCCGGGCTCGTGTACGCGACGGACGTGCGCGGGGCCGCGGGCTCGGTCACCGGCATCCCGTTCGCCGAGTCCTCGGAGGCGGTGAACACCTACCCGATCGCGGCACTGACCGGAGCGGGCGACCCGGCCACGGCGGCGGCCTTCGTCGCGTACGTCGCCTCCGACGCCGGGCGCGCGGTGCTCGCGGCGGCCGGGTTCGGGGCGCCCTGAGAGGCGTCGCGGCATCGGAGGACGGCCGCAGGACGGTCGGCAGGTCGGTCGGAGGAGAGTCGTAGGAGGGTCGTAGGAGGGTCGTAGGAGGGTCATCGGAGGGTCATCGGAGGCGCAGAGCCTCGGCCGCCAGAGTCGCTCGCGACGGACACCACGATCGACGAGGAGCACGACCATGACCCGCATTCCGGAGCCCCGCAGCACGCCCGACGGACCGGCCTACGAGGGCCGCCGGCTCGACCGCCCCGAGGAGGAGGTGGTCGACCAGGGCCTCCCGTTCGACGTGGGGACCCTCTTCTCGCGGCGCCGCGTGCTGACGCTGGTCGGCGCGGGGGCGGCGACCCTCGGGCTCGCGGCGTGCGCCACCGGAGGCTCGGGATCCGCCTCCGCCTCCTCGGCCTCCTCCTCCTCCTCCGCCGCAGCGACCGCCCCGGCCGGGACCGCCACCGCGGTCGCCGACGAGATCCCCGACGAGACGGCCGGCCCCTACCCGGGCGACGGCTCGAACGGGGTCGACGTCCTCGAGCGCTCCGGGATCGTCCGCAGCGACCTGCGCACCAGCATCGGCGGCGGCGCGACGGCCGACGGAGTCCCCCTGGCGCTCACTCTGACGATCCTCGACGCGGCGGACGGGGGCGTGCCGTTCGCCGGAGCCGCCGTGTACGTCTGGCACTGCGACGCGAACGGCGACTACTCGATGTACTCCAGCGGCGTCGAGGACGAGACGTACCTCCGCGGCGTGCAGGTCGCCGACGCGTCGGGCGTCGTCTCCTTCGCCTCGATCGTCCCGGCCTGCTACTCCGGCCGCTGGCCGCACATCCACTTCGAGGTGTACCCGGGAGTCGACTCGATCACCGACGCGGCGAACGCGATCGCGACCTCGCAGGTCGCCCTGCAGGAGGAGGCGTGCACCGCGGTCTACGCCCTCGACGCCTACGCGGGCTCGGCCGCGAACCTCGCCCGGGTCCGCCTGGAGTCCGACTCCGTCTTCGGCGACGACGGCGGGACCCTGCAGCTCGCGACGATGTCCGGCAGCCCGGCGTCCGGCTACTCCGCGGCACTCACGGCGAGCGTCGACACCCGCACCGCGCCGACGGCCGGCGCCGCGCCCCGCAGCCGCTGACCCCCGTCCCCTCCGCGAGACGCCGCTCAGGTACGCGACACCCCGACGGAGGCGTACCGAAGCGGCCTCTCGCGAGGAGGGGGATCGGGCGTCAGCGGAGGAGGCGGCGGGCGGCGGCCACGGCGCCGAGGGCCGCGAGGACCCAGGGACCGCCGACGAGCAGCGGGTCGAGGACCTGGTGGCGCACGTCGGTCCGGCCGCGGCGCGAGGCGATCGGATGCGCGTGCGCCTCGGCCGGCACGCCGGACTCGGTGATCGGATCGTCCGGCCGGGCCGTGAACAGCGAGCGGAGGTGGGCCCCCGTCGACTCCACCCGGTCGCCCAGCACGAGCAGCAGCCAGTGCGCGTGGCGCCCCTCGCTGAACCGGTCGTAGGCGTAGCGGCGGATCGCGCCCGAGATCCCGTGGAGGGGCTGCGCCGTGCCGAAGACGGCGGGCAGCTCGAGGTGCTCGATGCTCTTCTCGCGACGGCCGTGCGACCGCATCCTCTCCGGACGCTCCCAGTGCGCGCCCGAGACCAGGTCGGTGCGCTCGCGCGGGAACGCGGGCCGGTCGGCGGGGTCGAGATCGGCGCCCCAGCCCGGGATGCGGGCGCGCAGCTCCTCGGCGGTCGGCACGCGGACGGGGCGGTCGGCGGTGTACGGCACGGGATCCTCCTACGGGACGACGACGGTCTTGATGCAGCCGTCGAGCTTGGACGAGAACAGGTGGTACCCCTCGGCGATGTGCTCGAGCGGGATGCGGTGCGTGATCAGGCCGCTGGGCGTGATGTGCCCGGCCCGGATGTGCTCGAACAGGCGCGGCCACTGCCGGGTGACGGGGGCCTGGTTCATCCGCAGCGTGAGGCCCTTGTTGACGGCGTCGCCGAACTTGACGGCGCTCGCGAGCGGACCGTAGGCGCCCATCACCGAGACGGTGCCGCCCTTGCGGACGCCGTCGATCGCCCAGTTCAGCGCGATCGGCGAGCCGCCCTGCAGCTTGAGCGTCGCGCCGGTGACGTGCTGGAGGAGGTTCCCGTCGGCCTCCGCACCGACCGCGTCGATCACGACGTCGGCGCCGAGCCCGCCGGTGGTCTTCTTGAGGGTGACGATCAGGTCGTCCTCCTCGGTGTAGTCGATGGTCTCGGCGAAGGCGAAGTCGCGGGCCTTGGCGAGGCGGTAGTCGATCTGGTCGACGACGATGACGCGGCCGGCGCCCATCAGCCAGGCGGAGCGCGCGGCGGCCAGGCCGACCGGTCCGGCTCCGAGCACCACGACCGTGTCGCCCTCGACGATGTCGCCGAGCTGCGCGCCGAAGTAGCCGGTCGAGAAGGCGTCGGTGAGCATCAGGGCGTCCTCGTGCGGCAGCTACTCGGGGATCTTCGTCGGGCCCACGTCGGCGAACGGGACGCGCACGTACTCGGCCTGCCCGCCGTCGTAGCCGCCCGCCGAGTGCGAGTAGCCGTAGATGCCGCCGATCGCGGTGGCGTTCGGATTCACGTTGTGGCAGTTGGAGTAGAGGCCGCGGGAGCAGAACCAGCAGGAGCCGCAGGAGATGGTGAACGGGACCATCACGGTGTCGCCGACGCTGAGGTTCTGCACCGACGAGCCGACCTCGTCGACCACGCCGATGAACTCGTGGCCGAAGGTGTGGCCGATCCGGGTGTCCGGGAGCAGCCCGTGGTAGAGGTGCAGGTCGGATCCGCAGATCGCCGCCATCGTCACCCGGACGATCGCGTCGTTCGGGTGCTCGATCCTCGGCCGGTCCTTCTCCTCCACGCGGACCTTGTAGGGGCCCCGGTAGACCGTCGCGCGCATGCCGCCTCCTGTGTCGTCGTCCCCCAGCGTGCGTCGCGCTCCCGCCGTCCCTCCAGGGGGTTACGCGCGAAGCCCGGGCTCCCCAGCGTCCGTGCCTCCGCGCCGCGCTCTCCCCCCTTCGCGAGATGCCGCTTCGGTACGCGACACGCCGCACAAGGCGTACCGAAGTGGCATCTCGCAGGCAGGCCGCGAGCGCAGGCGCGGACGTAGGATCGACGGCATGCCGCAGATACGGATCAGGGACGCCGCCGCCGCGCTCGGCGTGAGCGACGACACGCTGCGGCGCTGGATCGAGAACGGGACGCTCGAGAGCGCGAAGGACGCGTCCGGGAGGCGCGTCGTCGACGGCCTCGAGGTCGCCCGGCTCGCCCGCGCGAACGCCGTGCTGCCGGAGGATCCCTCCCCGGTCGCGCGCTCGGCCCGCAACCGCTTCGTCGGGATCGTCACCGGCATCGTGATGGACACCGTGATGGCGCAGGTCGAGCTGCAGTGCGGTCCGCACCGCGTGGTCTCGCTGATGAGCAGCGAGGCGGTCCGCGAGCTCGGGCTCGAGCCCGGGTCTCCCGCGGTGGCGGTGGTCAAGGCGACCACGGTCATCGTCGAGACGCCGCTCGCCCGCGGCTGATGCGCACCGGGTCCGGCCTGCCGCGCTGGGTCGTGGCGGTCGCCGCGCTCGGCGCCCTGCTGGTGCTGCTCCCGCTCGTCGCGATCCTCGCCCGCGTCGACTGGCCGCAGTTCCTGCCGCTGATCACCTCCGACTCCTCCGTCGCCGCGCTCCTGCTGAGCCTGCGCACCTCCGCCGTCGCGACCCTGCTGTGCCTGCTGCTCGGGACCCCGATGGCCCTGGTGCTCGCCCGCACGGCGTTCCCCGGCCAGCGCCTGCTCCGCTCGCTGGTGCTGCTGCCGCTGGTGCTGCCGCCGGTGGTCGGCGGGCTGGCGCTGCTCTTCACCTTCGGGCGGATGGGCCTGCTCGGCGGCGCGCTGGAGGCCCTCGGCGTCCGCATCGCGTTCTCGACCACCGCCGTCGTGATCGCGCAGACCTTCGTGGCCCTGCCGTTCCTGGTGCTGACGCTCGAGGGCGCGCTGCGCAGCGCCGGCGCGCGGTACGAGTCGGTCGCCGCGACGCTCGGCGCGTCCCCCGGGACGGTGCTCCGGCGGATCACGCTGCCGCTGATCCTGCCGGGCCTCGCCTCGGGCGCGATCCTCTCGTTCGCGCGGGCGCTCGGCGAGTTCGGGGCGACGCTGACCTTCGCCGGCAGCCTCGAGGGCACGACGCGCACCCTCCCGCTCGAGATCTACCTGCAGCGGGAGAGCGATCCGGACGCGGCGGTCGCCCTCGCGCTGGTGCTCGTGGTGGTCGCGGTGCTCGTGATCGGTCTCGCGCACGGCCGCTCCGCCCGGGGGGTGCCGCGGTGAGCCTGCTGCTGGAGGCGCGGCTCGCGGCGCGCGGGATCGACGTGCGGATCGACGTGGCCGAGGGCGAGACGATCGCGCTGCTCGGGCCCAACGGCGCGGGCAAGTCGACCGTGCTCGAGCTGATCGCCGGCCTCGTCCGCGCCGACTCCGGGCGGGCGACCGCCGGCGGCGAGCTGCTCTTCGACGACCATCGCTGGACTCCTCCGCACCGGCGCCCCGTCGCCCTGCTGGCGCAGGATCCGCTGCTGTTCCCGCACCTCAGCGTGCGCGAGAACGCGGCGTTCGGTCCGCGCAGCGCCGGCGCCGGGCGGGCGCGGTCCCGCGAGCGGGCGGAGCGCGAGCTGGCCGCCGCGGGCGTGGCCGACCTGGCCGACCGGCGCCCGGGGAGCCTCTCCGGCGGCCAGGCTCAGCGGGTCGCCCTCGCCCGGGCCCTCGCGACCGACCCGCGCCTCCTGCTGCTCGACGAGCCGCTGGCCGCGGTCGACGCCCGGACCGCCCCCGTCCTCCGCCGGATGCTCCGCGAGGTGCTCGCCGACCGCTCGGCGATCGTGGTCACCCACGACGTGCTCGACGCCTGGACCCTCGCCGACCGGGTGCTGGTGCTGCACGGCGGCCGCGTGGTGGAGGAGGGGCCGACCGCCCGCGTCCTCACGCGCCCGCGCACCGCGTTCACCGCCGAGCTCGCCGGGCTCGAGCTGCTCGAGGGCGTCCGCACCGGGTCGGGTCTGCGCACCGCCGACGGGCGCGAGCTGTCCGGAGTCGCGGCCGAGCCGGTCGCGGTCGGCGCCGCGGTGCTCGCCGCGGTCCGTCCCTCCGCCGTCTCCGTCGGCGACGGGGGCCTCCGGTCCGTGATCACCGACGTGGAGCAGCGGGGCGACGCGGTGCGGGTGCGCAGCGCGCTCCTGACCGCCGACGTCCCGGCGGCCGACGCGGCCCGGCTCGACCTCGCGCCCGGCCGCGAGGCGGGCTTCACCGTCGCCCCGGAGGACCTGCTGGTCTACCCGGCGTGAGCAGCGGGCCCGAGGAGACGGCTCGCTGTCCGGCGTGGATCCGTCCCTCGGGCCACCCGGTGCTCGACGCGAGGGACGGCCTGAGCGCCCGTCGCGCTACTCCGCCCGACCGACGTTCCCGCCGGGCGCCGCGCCGGCCAGCGGGAGCCGCGCCCGCAGCCGCGCCCCCGCGAGCACGGGCGAGTCCGAGAGCTCCAGCGAGCCCCCGTAGACCGCGAGCTGCCGCTCCAGCCGCGCCAGGCCCGAGCGCGTCGCGTCCTCGGCGATTCCGCGGCCGTCGTCGTCGAGGGTGAGCACCACGACGCCCGCGTCCTCGGCGCCGCGCACCCGCAGCGAGGAGGCGCCGCCGTGCTTCAGCGCGTTGGTGACCGCCTCCTCCAGGAACCGGACCAGGAGCATCCGCTGCTCGAGCGGCGGCTCGGCGCCCTCCGCGGCGAGCGCCGCGATCCGCCCGAGGTCGAGGTCGACCGCGATCTCGGGAGGGAGGCGCGCGACGAGGTCGCGGACGGCGGGGACCAGGCCGTGGTCGATCTCGACCGGGTAGAGGGCGTGGCCGACCGCGCGCACCTCGTCCTCGCGGAGCCGGTCGAGCCGCGCGGCGATGGCGAGCAGCCGGTCCGACGCCGCCTCGTCCGCCGTGCTCGCGATCGCGTGCAGCTCGGCGGTCAGCACCACGAGGCCGTTCTGGAGGCCGCCGTGCAGGCTCTGCGCGACGTCGCGCCGCACCCGCAGCTCCTCCCGCTGCAGGGCCTGCACCGCCTCGAGCGCCTGCACGGAGGCGCGGGCGTGCTCCCGCTCCTTCTCGCGCACCCGCCGCGCCGAGCGCACGAGCAGGTAGCCGTAGGCGGTGATCAGCGCGATCACCGTGGATCCGACGACCAGCTCGACCGCGAGAGCGGGGAGGGCCGAGACCGGGTAGACGCCGGTCAGCACCTGGAGGCAGCAGCGGACGAGTCCCATCCCCACCGCGATCACCGCCGTCCGGGCCACGCGAGCGCCGCCCGACGAGCGCTCGGGGCGCAGCACCGCGACCAGCGCGATCGCGAGCCCGATCGTCGCCACGTTGACCAGCACGCGCGTCGTGACGTCGAGCAGCGGGCCCGGATCGACGCCCCGCAGCGTCCGCGACAGCATCCCGAGCGCGAAGACGGCCTGGAGCGCAGCCAGCAGCGAGAGGACGCCGCCGAGGAGGGCCATCGCTCCGAGGACGATGCGGTTGTCCTCGTGCGCGTCGCTCGGGCCGGTGCTCATCCGGTGTGCTCGAGGAAGAGGAGCGTCGCGTCGACCCGCGGGTTGCGCTCGCCGTCCGAGCGGACTCCGAGGGCCGCGTAGACGGCGTTGACGTGGTTGTCGACCGAGCGGACCGCGATGCCCAGGCTCTCGCCGATCGCGGCGTTGGTCAGCCCCGACGCGAGACCGGAGAGCACCTCGTACTGGCGCGGACTCAGCGCGGCGACCGGGGAGTCGCGGCGGGCGGCGCGGGCGGCGACCAGCGCCGGGTCGAGCACGGTGCGGCCGTCGGCCGTGGCGCGGACGGAGGCGAGCAGGGCGGGGGCGGAGAGGGAGGAGGTCTTCGAGAGGTAGCTCCAGCCGCGGGCCTCGGCGCGGTCGAGGCGGAGGAAGCGGTGCATCGCGTCGACGGCCGAGAGCAGGACGACGCCCAGCCCGGGCGCGGTGGACCGCAGCCGGCGCCCGAGCTCGATGCCGTCCCCGTCGCCGAGCTCGATGTCGAGGATCGCCACGTCGAGCTCCGCGGGCCGCAGCACCGACCGCGCCTCCGTGGCCGATCCGGCCTCCACGACGCTCCGCACGCCCGGCACCGAGCGCAGCAGCGACGACAGCATGTGCCGGTAGAGGGGCTGGTCGTCGACGACGGCCAGCCTGAGCTCCGGAACGCCCCCCGCGGATGTCATCCGCCCATCTTCACCCATGCGCCGGAGGTCGAGCCGTCCCTCGACCGGGGGGCGTCGCGCGGGGATCCGCGTCAGCTCGCGGGCAGCGGCGGGCGCCTGCCCCGTGAGCGGGGGGATCCGGAGTGACGGGGCCGGGTCGACGGGGCGGGCGCGAGCGGGCCGCGGAGCCGGTCGGCGAGCGGCCGAGCGCCGACCGGCCGCCCGGCGCGGCTCAGGAGAAGCGGACGCCCGTCAGCGCGAGACCCGCGGCCGCCGCTGCGACGGCGAGCGCCGCCGTGCCGACGCCGTACCCCAGCCCGGCCGCCCAGCGCCGGTCGAGCAGCAGCCGCGCGGTCTCGACGCTCGCCGTGCTGAACGTGGTGAAGCCGCCGAGCACGCCCGTCCCGAGCACGGCCCGCCACACCGGGTCGAGGACGCCGGCCAGCACGAGCCCGGTGACGACTCCGAGCAGCAGCGACCCGCTCACGTTGATCAGCGCGGTGCCGACCGGCCAGCGCGTCGGCACGAGCGACCGCGCGACCCCGTCGACGACGAGCCGTGCGGCCGCTCCGACGCCGCCCGCGAGCGCGACCGCGAGCAGCAGGCCGGGCGTCACGCCGCCGTCCTCCGCCGCCCCGCGACCGCGATGCCCAGAGCGGCGGCGAGCACGCCCAGCACGAGCGTGCCGCCGGTGTAGAGCAGGTTCTCGGCGACGTGGCCGCCCTCGAGCAGCGCGACCGTGTCGAGCGAGAAGGTGCTGTAGGTGGTGAATCCGCCCAGCACGCCGGTGCCGAGCAGGAGGCGCAGGGTGCGGCGCCCGCCGTCGTCCGGCCCGCGCCGCGCCAGCGCCTCGAGCAGGAGGCCCAGGAGGAACGCGCCCGGCAGGTTCACGGCGAGCGTCGCGACCGGCACGACGCCCAGCGGAGACAGTGCGGCACCGATCGCGGCGCGGGCAGCCGTGCCGACGGCACCGCCCGCCGCGACCAGGAGGATCGCGGAGGGGCGCAGGTGGAGGGGTCGCGTCACTCCGCGAGGTCCCAGGGCGCCGGGCGCGACGGGTCGCGGTCGGCGCGCGGGACGACGAGCACGGGGCGGTGCTGGCGGTGCGCGAGGTGGGCGGCGACGCTCCCGCTGAGGAACTCGGCGATGCTCGCGAGCACACCCGCGTCGCGGGTGCCGACCACGATCATCCGAGCGTCGACCTCCTCGGCGACCTCGGCGAGCGCCAGGGCGGGCTCGCCCAGCGCGGCGCGCAGCGACCACTGCACGGTGCTGCCGTCCAGCTCGTGCTCGACCGTCTCGCGGAGCCCGGGCGGGAGGGTCGGGCCCTCGCCGCGGTCGGCCGCGGCTCCGACGAAGCCGAGCGGGATGCCGCCGGTCATCGGATCGACGTACTCGCCGACGAGGTACGGATCGGCCGAGACCGACACGAGCAGCAGAGCGGCTCCGGCGTCGGCGGCGACGCGGGCGGCGGTGCGCAGGACCTCGGGTCGCTGGCCGTCGACGATGCCGACGAGGACGGGTCCGGTGGGGGTGGGTGCGGTCATGAGGAGCTCCTTCCCGGTTGCGCCCCATCCTGGCACCGCACGGGCGCGAGCGGTCGGAGCATCCGTGCCGGATCCGTCGTGATCGTTCCGTTATCCGCGGGCCTCGGGCTAGAGTGGCTCGTCGCCGGATCCCCCACCGGCCCCGACCCCCGTCACCACCGTCACCCGAGGAGAACGCACGCGTGTCGAAGCCAGGCATTCCCACCCCTGAGGAGAGTGCCGGCACCCCGACCACTGCACCCCTGACCCGGCGCGAGGCCCGCGAGGCCGAGCGCCGTGCGGCCCGGGCGGAGGCGGAGACGGGCGCGGCGACCGCCGGCACTGCGGTCGAGGGCAGCGGATCGGACGACTCCGCCCCTTCCGCGGGCACCGACGACCCCGCGGGCGCTGACGACTCCGCGGGCGCTGACGAGTCCGCGGGCACCGCTTCCACCGCCGTCGACGCCGCGGCCCCCGTGGCGACCGCTCCGACCGTCTCCGTCGAGGTCCCCGCCGTCGCCTCCCCCGCCTCACGATCGATCCCGGCCTCACCGCGCCGCGCGTCCGCCTCCCGCCCCGTCGCTCCCCGCGCCGCCGAGCCCGCCCGGGCCCGCGGCCTCAGCCGCCGCGCCCTGGCCTTCGGCACCTTCTCGGTGGTCGGCGGCCTCTTCGCCACCGCCGCGATCCCCGCGTACGGCGCCCGCAGCTCCTCCGCCACCGCGACCGGCCGCGCCGCCGCGAACCGGGTCGGCCTCCAGAACCTCACCGTCTCCTCCGACGCCACCGGCCAGACCGCCGTCCGCGACGCCTTCGCCGCACCGACCCAGGCGCAGCTCGACGAGGCCAGCCGCCAGGCGGCCGTGCTCTCCGGGTCGAACGGCGGCGAGTTCTCGACCGTGCAGACCCGCGCGGTCGGCGACGACTACCCGTGGCCCTACGAGACCATCGACGACGACGGCGGCGGACTCTCGCCGCTCGGCTACTACTACCGCGAGTGCGTCGACTTCGTGGCCTGGCGCCTCAACCGCGACGCCGGCCGCACCTCCGCCCCGTGGAAGTACACCTGGGGCAATATCACTCCCCTGGGCGGCAGCGCCTACGAGTGGCCCGACAACTGGGCCGCGAAGGGCTGGGCGACCAGCAGCGTCCCGATCGTCGGCTGCGTCGCGTGGTGGACCTACAACCACGTCTCGTACGTGCAGAAGGTGAACGACGACGGCACCGTGCTCCTGGAGGAGTACAACTACGGCGGCAAGCACAGCTACGTGACCCGCACCTTCCCCACCGCGCAGGTCCCGCTCTTCCTGTACCCGCCGGTCCTCTAGCGCGCCTGTTCCCGCCCCGCCCCCTCCGCGAGATGCCACCTGTGACGGCCGTGCGCGGCGTGTCGCCGTCACAGGTGGCATCTCGCGAGCGGTGAGCGCTCGGGGACTCACGCGAGGGCGGCGACGAGGGCGGTGAAGGCGGGGCCGGCCGGGTCGACGAGGTCGAGGTGGCCGGCGTCGGCGAGCTCGTGCAGGCTCACCGAGCGGTGCCGGGCGGAGTAGCGGCGGCTGTATTCGACGGGGACGTCCTCGTCGAGGACGCCGTGGATCAGCGTGGTCGGCTGCGGCGGCGGGGGCAGCTGCGCGGGGTCGGCGCCCGGGAGCAGCCTGAGGTCGCCGCCGAGGAGCTCCCCGACGGCGTCATCGCTCAGGCGGTCGGCGGAGGCGGCGGCCAGGTCGAGCACGCCCGCCAGCGCCACCACGGCCGCGACGTGCGGGGACGGACGGGCGGCCTGCGACCAGACGGCGAGGTGGCCGCCGGCGGAGTGGCCGACGAGGGTGACCGGTCCGGCGTCGGGCAGCAGTGCCGGGAGCGCCGCGAGCACGGTCAGGACGTCCTCGCCGGTGCCCGGCCAGCCTCCGCCCTCGTCGCCGACCCGCCGGTACTCGGGGAGGATCACGTCGTGCCCGCGGTCGGCCAGCGCCGCAGCGAGCGGCCGGGCGTGCAACCGGTCCCACCGCGCGCGCCAGAATCCGCCGTGCAGGAGCACGACCGGCCCGCGCGCAGTACCGCCTGCACGGGCCGCTGCCCGGAACACCTCCACGAGCTGCTCGGGTGCCTCCCCGTACCGCCGCACCTCGTCCGGCTCGCGCCCCTCCGCCTCCTGCATCCCCCCAGTACCTCCCGCGAGATGCCACCTACGACGCCCGGACGCGGCGTGTCGCCGTCACAGGTGGCATCTCGCGGAGGGGCGTCAGGACTCGAACCAGCCCCGGGGGTGGTGGTCGGCCGTGAGGGGCGTGCGCGGGCGGGTCGGGCGGGCCCAGCGGACGGCGTTCGCCAGCACGCGCCGGATGTCCGGGTGGTGGTAGACGGGGTAGTCCTGATCGCCGGGCGAGAAGTAGAAGACCTTGCCGAGGCCGCGGGTGTAGGTCACTCCGGAGCGAAACACCTCGCCGCCGGTGAACGTCGACAGGAACACCGTCTCCTCCGGCACCGGGATGTCGAAGTACTCGCCGTACATCTCCTGCTCGGGGATGATCAGCGGGCTGGGCACGCCCTCGGCGATCGGATGCGTGGGCGCGATCGTCCAGACCAGCTCGCGGTCGCGGTCGTTGCGCCACTTCAGCGAGCAGGTCGTGCCCATCAGCGCCCTGAAGATCGACGAGTAGTGGCCCGAGTGCAGGACCAGGATCCCCATCCCCTCCTGCACGTGCCGCAGCACGCGCTGGACGACCTCGTCCGACACCTCCTCGTGCGCGATGTGCCCCCACCACAGCAGCACGTCCGTCTTCGCGAGCGCCTCCTCGGTGAGACCGTGCTCGGGCTCGGGGAGCGTCGCGGTGCGCACCGAGACGGCGTCGCCGAGCGACTCCGCGAGCCCGTCCGCGATCACGCGGTGGATGCCGTCGGGGTAGTGGCGCAGCACGGTCTCGTCGCCGCGGGTCTCGTGGCGGAACTCGTTCCAGACGAGGACCTCGATCGGGGCGCTCATGCGACCGCCACCTCCTTCTTCTCGGCGGCGGAGCGGTAGATCGCGTCGACCACCCGGCTGCGGTGCAGCGCGTACTCGCCGTAGTGGCCGGAGTAGCGGGGGCCGCCCGCGGGCGCGTCGGCTCCCGAGGCGATCGCCTCCAGGAACTCGGCGATGACGGAGCGGTGGTGCCCGGCGGGGACCTTCACGTCGGGGTGCGAGACGGTCGGCGCTCCGGCGACCTCGGAGTAGAGGGTGAGCGTCCCCTCCGTGGCGTAGTCGGCGATGTGGAGGCGCGCGCCTCCGGCCGAGCCGAGCAGCTCGACCTCGATGTCCTCGTGGACCTTCGAGTAGCTCGCCCAGGACGCGTCGAGCTGGAGGGAGCGTCCGTTGTCGAGGCGCAGCAGGGCGCTGGAGAAGTCCTCCACCTCGAACGCGTGCGTGCCGGCGGCGGCGACGCCGTGGGGGCGCCCGCCGCGGCCGGAGCGGCCGATCTCGCCGTACGCGACGGCCGAGACACTGGTCACGCGCGGCTCGTCGAGCAGGTGCAGCGCGATGTCGAGCACGTGGGAGCCGAGGTCGATCAGCGGGCCGCCGCCGGCGAGCTCCTTGCTGGTGAACCAGGAGCCGATGCCGGGGATGCCGGTGCGCCGCTGCCAGCTCGCGCGGGCGTGGTAGACGTCGCCGAGCGGCGCGTCGTCGAGGTAGTCGCGGAGGAAGGCGACGTCGGCGCGGCGGCGGTGGTTGTAGGCGATCTCGAGCACGCGGTCGTTCGCGCGGGCGGCCTCGACCATCTCGGCCGCCAGCTCGGCGGTGGTGGCGAGCGGCTTCTCGCAGAAGACGTGCTTGCCGCTCGCGAGCGCGGCCACGGCGATCGGGTGGTGCAGGTGGTTCGGGACTCCGATGGAGACGACGTCGAGGTCGTCGCGGGCGACCAGGTCCTCCCAGTCGGCGGAGAGGTCGGGGACGCCGCGGGTCGCGCCGAGTTCGTGCAGGCGCGCCTCCTCCTGGCCGGCGAGCGCGACGACGCGGGCGCCGGGCAGGGACTGGAAGGCGTCGAGGTGGGTGGTGCCGGCGAAGCCGAGGCCGACGACCCCCACACGCAGCTCAGTGGTGTTCTCTGTCATGCGCCGAGCCTACTCGAATCGATTCGAGTACTCCACGGCCGACGTGTCCTCCCGGAGCACCGGACGCCGGGCGTCAGGCTGCGAGGCGCGCCTCGAGCGCGGCGAGCGACGCGCGCAGGGCCGGCGCCTCGAGGGCGTCGCCGTCGGCGGCGGCGTGGGCGTCCGCGAACGCCCGGACCTGGCGGTGCAGCTCGACGCGGGTCCCGCCGCGGGCGACGACCGCGAGCCGCTCGGCGAGGCGCACGCCGACGCGGACGACGAGCGGCTGCTCCATCGCGTAGGAGCGCAGGGCGAGGAACACGTCGGCCAGCAGCTCGCCCGCACGGGGCCACGGGACGAGCAGCCGCACGACTCCGTCGGCGTCGGAGTAGCGGCCCCGCGCCTCCGGCCGGCCGCAGAGGTCGACCAGCGCGCTGGTCAGGGCCTCGACGGCGCCGACCGCGGTGTACGGGTCGTTCGTGCCGGTCGCGAGCCCGCGGACTCCGATCTCGACCACCTGCTGGACGGCGTAGCGGAGGTCCTGGTGCGGGGTGCGCGCGTCGGCGACGACGACCGCGGCGACCGCCTCCTCCTGGGCGACCGACCCCTCGAGGACCTCGAGCACCGGGTCGCCGACGAGGACGTGGTCGCCGGGCAGCGCGAGCACCTGGAGCCGCGTGTCGCCGCGGCGGGCCAGGGCGACCAGCCGCTCGATCTCGAGCTGCTCGACGTAGCCGCCCCGCACCGCTCGCAGCACGACCGTCTCGCGCCCCGGCGGCTGGGCCTCCTCCGCGAGCGAGGCCTCGTCCGCGTCCACCGGCTCCTCCCCGTCCTCCGGATGCAGCCGCTCGATCACGTCGACGAGCTCGCCGAGGACCCGCTGCTGCAGCGTCGTCACCTGCACCGACAGCGCGATGTGGTGGATGAAGTAGACGAGCACCGCGACGTCGCCCACCGCGAGCAGCACCGAGAACGAGACGGCCACCACCGGCACGAACGTCAGCGACGCGTCCTCCTCCGTGTGCACCGCGCGCAGCACGATCAGCGAGTAGAGGAACGTCGAGGTGAGCACCGCCAGGACGACCTGGTTGCCGCGATCGGCCATGAAGTTGCGGACCAGCCGGGGCCCGTAGGCGGAGGACGTGGTCGCCAGCACCGAGATCGTGATCGAGAACGAGGTCGCGGCGACGCCGAGCATCGTCCCGCCGATCGCCGAGAGGATCGCCCGGCCGCCGGTCGGCGACAGGTCCTCGATCAGCGGGATGTCGCTGACGCCGGCGCGGACCAGCAGGTGGTCGACCTCGACCAGTCCCAGCGCCAGCCCGACGGCGAGGACGCCGAACAGGGCCGGGAGGAACCAGAAGGATTCGCGGAGGTGGAGGAGCCGGGAGCGCATCCTCGAAGGCTAGAGCGGCGCCTCCTCGCGGGCCGCGCCGCCGCGGAGGCTTGCGCTCCGGGCCGGGTCGTGGCGCGGAGCCTCGCGCGTCACCCCCGGCAACGCCCCCCCGGACGCACCGGAGGCGCCGACCCGGCGGGGATCGGCGCCTCCGGGGGGCGTCAGGTGACGTTGATGAGCGTGCGCTGCCAGCCGGAGGAGCCGTCGGGCGCGACCGGCGCGCGGTCCTCGATCTGGACCATGCCGTTCTTGTCGACCGCGCGGACGGCGACGTAGTGCGAGCCCGGCTGGGCGTCCCAGTCGACGAACCACTGCACCCAGGTGTCGAGGTTGACCGGGGTCGAGAGCGTCGCCTCCTGCCAGTCGCCGTTGTCGATGCTCACCTCGACCTTGTCGATGCCGATGCTCTGCGCCCAGGCGACGCCCGCGATCTTGAGCGCGCCCGACGTGACGGGGACGCCGATCCGCGGGGTGTCGATCCGCGAGGACATCTTGATGGGGGCCTCGGCGGAGTAGCCGCGCGGGGTCCAGTAGGCCTGGTCGGCCTCGAAGGTGGTGACCTTGAGCTCGGTGAGCCACTTGGTGGCCGAGACGTAGCCGTAGAGGCCGGGCACGATCATCCGCACCGGGAAGCCGTGCTCGAACGGGAGGGGCTCGCCGTTCATGCCGACGGCGAGGATCGCGTCGAGGTTCTCGTCGGTGACCGCGGAGATCGGGGTGGACGCCGTGTAGCCGTCGCTGCTGGTGGAGAGGAGCATGTCGGCACCGCTCTGCACGCCGGCCATCGCGAGCACGTCGCGCAGGGGGACGCCGAGCCACTTGGCGTTGCCGACGAGGTTGCCGCCGACCTGGTTCGAGACACAGGTGAGGGTGATGCCGTACTCGTCGAGGCCCATGTCGAAGATCTGCTGGAGATTCAGCGTCACCTCGCGGTCGACCATGCCGGTGATCTTCAGCGACCACGCCGACGGGTCCAGGTTGGGCACGGTGAGGGCGGTGTCGACGCGGTAGAAGTCGGCGTTCGGCGTGTAGAGCGGGGTGATGCCCTCGATGTCCAGCTCGGCGCCCGCGGGGACCGAGACGGTGCTGCGCGGGGACGGCAGACGCAGGGCGTCGCGGACGCCGGCGAGGGAGGACGTCGCCGCGTTGACCAGTCGGGCACCGGTGCCGACGACGGCCGCGCCGACGGCGGAGATCAGTGCGATGCGGAAGAAGCCGCGGCGCTCGAGGGCGCCCGGACGGGCCTCGGAGGATGTTCCCCGGGCCTCCGAGGCCCGGGCCGCACGCCAGCCGCGGAGGCGCGTGAAGAGGAGGTGCATGACGACGACGGCGACGACGAGTCCGACCAGCGTGGGCACCGCGGCGAGCGGCGACGCTCCCGTGCGGGTCACGATGGCGGCGATCGAGAGACCGCCGGCGATCACGAGCAGCACCTGGCCGAGCGGCGGGCGGACCAGCTGGAGTACTCCGGCGATCGCGGCGGCGACGACGACCGCGGCGCCCACGCTGCCGAGCAGGAAGGTCTTGTCGTTCTCGCCGAACGTCTCGATCGCGAACTCCTTGAGCGGGCGCGGGACGATGTCGACGATGAAGGCACCGAGGGCGAGCACGGGGCTCGCGGTGCGGGCGACCGCGAGGGCGATGAGCTCGGCGACGGCGAGGAGGACTCCGCCCGTGACGACGCCCGCGAGGGCGGCGAGCAGGAAGTAGAGAGCTCGATGCTCGCGCACGGGTGCCGCTGTCTGGTTCATGGAGGAGAGTTTTCTCCCGCGACCTGCCGTTTCCCAGGGTGTCCCTGGTTTGGTCGTGTAGGCGCCTTTTTCATAACGAACAGGTAACGCACAGCGGCAGCGCTCGGACGGGATCGCATCTCGCTCTACCCACCGCCGACGTCACCGCGCGCGACGACCCCGCCGGAGGACCGCGGCGTTCGCGGTGACGATGAGGGCGATGCCGATCCATCCCGCCGCGCCGACGTCCTGCCCGAGCACGGCCGCGCCGATGAGGGCGGCCAGGACGGGATTGACGCTCATGAGCATCCCGAAGACGCTCGTCGGGAGCCTCCGGAGCGCGATCACGTCCGCCACGAACGGGACCGCCGTCGCCAGGACGCCGGCGCCGACCGCCAGGAGCACGGTGCCCGCGTCCGGGTGCGTCGTGGCGAGCGTCCAGACGGCGACGGGCAGGAAGACGGCGGCGGAGATCCCGGTCGCCGTGGCGGTCCCCTGCGCTCCGGGCAGACGGAGTCCGATGATCCGGTTGAGCAGGATGTACGCGGCCCAGCAGCAGGCGGCCGCGAGACCGAGCGCGATGCCGAGCTGGTCGGACGAGGGCCTCGGCCCCGCGATCGCGACGACGCCCGCTCCCGCGACGAGGGCGCAGAGCGCGCTGGTCCTGCTCCGGGAGCCGAGCAGCGCGACCGCCAGCGGCCCGCAGAACTCCAGTGTGACCGCCAGCCCGAGCCCGATGCGGTCGATGGCCGCGTAGAGCGTGAGGTTCATCGCCCCGAACACCACGGCGAGGAGCAGGACGGGCCACCACTGCGCGCGGGTCAGGTCGCGGATCCGCGGCCGCACGACCGGGAGGAGGATCAGCGCGGCGACGATCTGCCGGACGGCGACCACCCCGACGGATCCCAGGACCGGGAAGGCCAGCGTTCCGGAGGCCGCTCCGAGCTGGTTCGAGAGGGCGCTCGCGAGGGCGGTCGCGGCGCCGACGGTCCGGCCGTCTCCGGGGAGCTGCTTCGTCATGCCGGAAGTCTGCGAGCGGTCCGGTCCCGGCTCACAATGCGCCATCGGCCCGATCGATGCGCGATCCGCATGAATAGGATGCGGGCATGGATCTGGAACTGCGCCACCTCCGGTCGTTCGTCGGCGTCGTGGACGCCGGGACCTTCACCGACGCGGGGATCGACCTCGGCATCTCCCAGACGGCGGTCTCCCGCAACGTCGCGGCGCTCGAGTCCGTCCTCGGCCGGAGGCTCCTCCACCGGACGACCCGCAGCGTCGAGCTCGCGCCGGCGGGTGAGCGGGTGCTGCGGCACGCCCGCCGCGTCCTGGCCGTCGTCGACGATCTGCGCGAGGAGGCGGCGGCCGGGACGGACACGATCCGGATCGGCTACGCCTGGTCGGCTCTCGGCGAGCACACGCAGGAGTTCCAGCGCCGCTGGGCGACCGCGCTCCCCCACCACGAGCTGCGGCTGATCCGCTCCAACACGCCCACCGCGGGGCTCGCGGAGGGCCTCAGCGATCTGGCGATCCTGCGGCGCGGATCCGCTCCTGCGGACGTCGAATCGGCTCTGATCGGCACCGAGAAGCGCTACTGCGCCCTGTCCGTCGACGACCCGCTCGCCGCGAAGCGCACGGTCACCCTCGCCCAGGTGGCGACCGCTCCGCTGGCGCTCGACGACCGGACCGGGAGCACCCGGCTCGACCTCTGGCCCGAGCACGACCGGCCGCGGAGCACCGTCCCGACGACCGACGTCGACGACTGGCTCACGGTGATCAGCAGCGGCTCCGCCCGCGGAGTGACCGCGGAGTCGACAGTGAGTCAGTACCGGCGGCAGGGCCTCGCGTACCGGGTCGTCCGCGACGCCCCGCCGGTCCCCGTGCACGCCGCGTGGATCCGGAGCGACCCGCCGCCCGTACTGCGCGAGGTCATCGGGCTGCTCCGGGGCCTCTACCGCGCCTCCGACTGACGACGACGACGGCCGCCGGGGGCGAGCCCCGGCGGCCGTCGTCGTCACGTCACCTGCAGGTGAGAGCGGAGTACGCGGCCTGGTTCGTGGTCGTCACCGATGCTCCGTCCACGGTCGCCGTCGCGGTCACCGTCGCCGAGCCCGCGGCCACCGAGGCGGCGCGGGTGGTGAAGGCGTGCGAGGCGCTCGACCCGGGAGCGATCCCGGTGAACGCCTTCGAGCCCCAGGCGGAGCCGAGGGTGATCCCCGCCGGGACCTTCGCATCGTTCCGAGCGGTGACCGTCACCACGACCTTGCCCGCCACGCAGCGGCTGGTGGCCGCCACGGTCGTCGGTACCGTCGCCGCGGAGGCGCGGACGATGGAGAGGCGGTAGGTCGCTGTCGTCGTGTGGTCCTGCGCCGACGACTCGACGACCACGCTCGTCGTCCCCGAGGCCGCGAGCGGCACGGTGCGGCGGACGGTGTCATCGATCAGCACGCCGTCGACCTTCACCAGGCCGCTGGGCACGGCCGGGTCGAGGTCGAGCGAGACGCTCGTCGTGCCGGCCGGCACCGTGAGCGTGTGGTCCCTGACCCCGGCGGCGAGAGCCGGCGAGAGCGTCCCGACGTCGGAGGAGAGCTTCGTCAGCTCCGGGTCCGCAGCGTAGGTGGTCGACTCGGTCGTGTAGACCCCGAAGACACCGCCGACGTAGCTGGATCCGGTGCCCTGGAAGCGCACCGTGACGACGGGGATCTTCTGCCCCTTCGCGTCGAGCACGTACTTCCCGCTCTGGTCGCGCTTGTAGCTGTCCTTCGCGGCGAGACCGCTGAGGATCGACGCCGGGATCCGGTCGTACTGGACGTACCAGCTCGTCGCTCCGCCCGCTCCCGAGACCACCTCGGTCTTGAGCTTCACGTCGTTGAGGTAGACGTCGAAGGTGCGTCCCGCGTCGCCGCCGTAGTAGCGGACCCCGAGGTAGTTCGCCGGCAGAGCCGGGTCGACGATCATGTCGTACTGGAAGTACGCCTCCGCCGAGCGCTCGCCGTCGCGGTACCCCTCGCCGCGCCAGGTCCCCACCGAGGACCGCGCGGTCTTGTAGTTCTTGTCGGCCTCGCTGTTGTTGTTGTCGAAGGAGGTGAGGGAGTCGATCGTCGTCTCGTCGACGCGCAGCTGCTCCTTCTGCGTCCGGATCAGCGCCTGGGCCGCGGCCGAGTCGGGCTCGATCAGGGTCATGTAGGTAGCGTAGCGGGCGTTGTACAGGCTGTAGTACGGAGTGAACACCCGGGCGGCGGACGCGGCGTCGACGTTCTTCATGCCGAAGCGCATCGTCGTGCGGCCGTTGCCGTCCGCGCCGTCGGGCAGGCGGACCAGGTTGCCGCGGACCGCGGACTTCCAGGCCGCGGAGTCCGCGACGACGACGTTCGAGTTCACGGACTTGTCGGCCGTGCCCATGCGCACCAGGACGCCGGCGACGTAGGACGCCTCGACGTTCGAGCGGTTGAGCTCGGTCGCCAGCAGCACCGGTCCGTAGCGGAACGCGGTCCAGTCGGGGTTCTCCGTGTCCGCGACCGCGCTGACCGCGGCGGGCAGCTTCCAGGTCAGCACGTCACCGGCGGCGACGGCGACCGAGACGTATCCGGCCTGGGCCGTGACGGCACGGACGGCACCGTTCACGGTGAGCGTCGGCGCTCCGTCGATCCAGGACGGCACGCGCAGCTTCAGGGTCGTGTCCGCGGACACGGCTCCTCCGGCCAGCGCTTCGACCCTCAGGGTCGCCGTGTCCGTGCTCGGGATGTCCGCCGTCTGGGTCAGCCGGAGGTTGTTCGCGGAGGAGCGGAGGACCGAGGAGCGGAACTGGTTCACGAAGACGGTCTTCGGCTTCTCGAAGTAGATCGAGTCGCCGAGCTTGGTGAAGCTCTCGATGCCCGAGCCGTGGTCGCACCAGAACTCGTCGAGCTCGTGCCCGAAGACCTTGGCGTAGCCCGCGGTCTGCGGCTGGAAGTAGGTCACCATGCCGGTGTCCGGGTTCTGCACCGAGAGGACGCCGTTGATGAACGTCTCCTCGTAGAAGTCGGCGTACTTCACGTCCTCGGTCACCTGGAACAGCGCCCGGGTGAGCTTGAGCATGTTGTAGATGTTGCAGCCCTCGGAGGTCGAGTTCTCGCCGTAGCCGGTGGTCTGGCCGTTCGTGGCGTACTCGTACAGGGTGCCGGGTGCGTGGAAGTGCTCGGACTGGCTGTTGCCGCCGTTGGCGTAGGTGTGGGTCTCGTCGACCATGCGCCAGAAGTTCTCGGCGGCACGGCGGTACATGTCCAGGTCCGACTTCTCCGTGGCGGTGAGCGTGGCGTAGAGCGCCGGGTCGTCGGTGAAGACGCGGTAGCGCTTCAGCGCGCCGATCAGCTTCGGGATGGTCGTGTTCGCGTGGAGCCCGTTGAGGACGTCCTCGTTGTTCGCGAGCTTCTGGAACAGCGCGGTCTCGTCGAAGTACTCGGCCGCGCGCTTGTGCGCCGGGTCGTGCGTGGTCTCGTACAGGCGGTAGAGCGCCTCGTTCATTCCGCCGTACTCCGTGTTCAGGAGCTGACCGGGGTTCGCCTGGCGGCCCGCCCAGGTGGTGATCCAGCTGCCGAAGCCGCCGGCGACGGTGAGCGCCTTCTGCGAGACGGCGTCGGGCGCCTGGTCGTGGGCGTCGAGGAGGCCCGCGAGCACCTTGTGCAGGTTGTAGAAGGGGACGAGCAGGCCGTCGCCGCCCGAGGGGAGGTAGCGGGTCGGGAACGGCGAGACGTAGCCGGCGTTCGCCGGGTCCTTCAGCGCGTAGGCGTCCTGGACCTTCTTCAGGCCGTCGACGGAGGCGGTCAGCTTCGCGAGCAGAGCCGCCTTGGTGGCCGCGTCCTCCTCGGTCGCGTAGGCCTGCGAGAGCGCCGAGAGGTAGTGGCCGAAGAAGTGGCCCTGGAACCGGGTGCCGTTCTCGCGCTCCCAGCCCCCGTATCCGCCGCTGGTGGTCGGGGTGAGCCCGGCCTCGCGGTAGAAGGAGTAGAGGAACATCTCGGGGTCGAGGCTCAGCAGGTACTCGACGGTCTGCTGCTCCCCGTTCTCGAGGTAGGGGTCCTGCACGGAGACGTCGGACAGGCCTGCCTCCAGCAGGTAGTTCGACGTCTTCACTCCCCGGGGCTGCACCTGGAGAGTGTAGGTCTTCGTGACAGCCGCGCTGCCGCCGTAGGTGGCGGAGCCGGTGAGCACGACCGTCTTCGCGGAGCCGGTGGGCGGCGTGACCGCGGCCGTGCCTCCGCTGATCGCGACGGTCGCCGGGTCGGAGGAGCTCCAGCTGAGGGCGGACCCCTTCGCGCCCGCGGTGGGCAGGGTGAAGCCGGTGCTGGTGCTCGTGGGCGGGGCGACCAGCTCGAGGTCGGCCCGCGCGATGCTCGCCGGATCGAAGGAGGGGTTCCCGGCCTTCGTCAGCGCGACGACGTCGGTGGTGGTCGCGACGCCGTTGTAGAGCGCGTAGTCGTCGAGCAGGCCGCGCAGGTGTGCGCCGTTGTACTGGGGGCCGTTGAAGCCGAGGGTCTTGACCGACGTCGACTCGGAGCCGAGGACGCCGGACGCGGAGGAGGACGGCGCGGTCTTGACGACGCTGGTCTGCTTCACTCCGTTGCGGTAGAAGGCGACGGCCTTGGTGCTCTTGTCGTAGGTGGCGACCACGTGCGTCCACTCGCCGGCGGGGAAGAAGCCGGAGCGGGCGGTCTCGACGGCGACCTTGTACGGCTGCCCGCCGGACGGGCCGATCGAGAGGGCGAGCGGGGTGCCGTCGCCCTCGGACGTGAGGTACCAGCCGTCGGAGTTGTAGGCGGTCTTGTTCCAGGTGAAGACCTGCTCACCGGTCATCGCGCTGGTCGGCTTGTACCAGAACGAGACGGTGAGATCGGCGGGCTGCAGCGCCGCCGCGGTGCCGAGCGAGATCGCGTTCGATCCCGTGAACTCGAACGCCCCGCCGTTCAGGCCGGTGCCGTAGGAGGCGGTGCCCTTCTGCATCCCGAGAGCGGTCCCGCGCCCGCTGGTGTCGGCGAGCGAGCCGTCGAACGGGAGCTCGAGCACCTTCGCGCCGTCGAGGGAGGTGGTGGGGGCGGCCTGGGCCGTGGGGCCGACCGACAGGAGACCCGCCGTCAGCGCCATCACCGCCACGGTGGCCAGGGGGAGTCGTCGTCTCATTCGTGAGGCCTCTCGTCGTTGAGAAATCCGGCCCAGGGGGGCGGGCCGCCTCGAATGTTACCGTTAACAAGAGCTTTCGGTGAGGTTTCGGTGAGAGGACTGACAGGCTCTCGAGCTCTCAGCGGCGCCGGTTCAGAGCCGCCCGGAGGTACGGAGCGGTCCGGCTTCCCGCGGCCTCCGCGACCTCCTCCGGAGTGCCCGTCGCGACCACCGAGCCGCCGGCCCGGCCCGCCCCCGGGCCGAGGTCCACGACCCAGTCCGCGTCGGCGACGACGCGCATGTCGTGCTCGACCACGATCACCGTGTTGCCCGCGTCGACCAGGTGCTGCAGGTGCTCGAGCAGGCGGTCGGCGTCAGCAGGATGCAGGCCCGAGGTCGGCTCGTCGAGCAGGTACAGCGTGTCCCCGCGCTGGGCGCGGCGCAGCTCCGAGGCGAGCTTCACCCGCTGCGCCTCTCCCCCGGACAGCTCGGGCGCCGGCTGGCCGAGCGAGACGTAGCCGAGCCCCACGTCCACCAGCGCGTCGAGGTGGCGGGCGACCTCGCGGTCCTCGGCGAAGGCCTCGCGCGCATCGGCGACGCTCAGCGCGAGGACGTCGGCGATCGTCCGGCCGCCCAGGGTGACCTCGAGGGTCTCGTCGTTGTACCGCGTCCCGCCGCACGCCGTGCAGGGCGCCTCGACGGTCGGGAGGAACAGCAGCTCCACCTCCACGGAGCCCTCGCCCTTGCAGACGGGGCAGCGCCCACTGGGCAGGTTGAAGGAGAAGCGGCTCGCCGAGAAGCGGCGGCGCTTGGCCTCCGGGGTGGCCGCGAACAGCGTCCGCACCCGGTCGAACAGCCCCGTGTAGGTCGCGACGTTCGAGCGCGAGGTCCGGCCGATCGGGGTCTGGGTCACCTGCACCACCCGGCGCAGGCGGTCCGCGGGCCCGGAGGCGGTGCCGCGGGTCGCCGCCGCGGCCGCGTCGAGCAGCGGGTCCGCCTCCCCGCCCTCCTCGGCCGGCGCGTCCTCGGCGACGTCGGCGCGGAGCGAGGCGCGCAGCAGATCGGGCAGCGCCTGGTTCACGAGCGTCGACTTGCCCGATCCGGAGACGCCGGTGACCGCGGTGAGCACCCCGACCGGGAACGCGACGGAGAGGTCGTCGAGGGTGTGCCGCGAGACTCCGGCGAGGTCGATCCACTGCTCCGCGGTGCGGCGGGAGCGCAGCGGCGCCGGGTCGCCCTCGGGGAAGAGGTAGCGGCGGGTGACGGAGCCGCGGGCGCTCGGCAGGCCGTCGAGCGGGCCGGAGTAGACGACGGTGCCGCCGCCGGACCCCGCGCCCGGGCCGATGTCGACGATCCAGTCGGCCTCGCGGATGACGTCGAGGGAGTGCTCGACGAAGAAGACGGTGTTGCCGGTCGCCCGCAGGGTCCGCAGGATGCCCAGCAGCGCCTCCGTGTCGGCGGGGTGCAGGCCCGTCGACGGCTCGTCGAGCACGAAGACGACGCCGAAGAGGCGCGAGAGCACCTGCGTCGCGAGTCGCATCCGCTGGAGCTCCCCCGAGGAGAGTGTCGGCGTGGAGCGGTCGAGCGAGAGGTGGCCGAGGCCCAGGTCGACGATCGGAGCGAGGCGGCCGACGAGGTCCTCGACCAGGCGCTGAGCGGCCAGCCGGGTCTGCGGCGCTCCGTCGGCCGGGGTCCACCCGGGCTCGAGCACGCGCCGGGCGAGCACGACCAGCTCCTCGAGGGGCAGCGCCGACAGCTCGGTGATGTCGAGCCCCTCGAACGTGACGGCGAGCGCGTCGGGCTTCAGCCTCCGCCCGCCGCACACCGGGCAGGCGACGCTGACGACGAACGAGGCCGCGCGCTCGCGCATCCGGGCGCTCTTCGAGCCGGCGAAGGTGTCGAGCACGTAGCGGCGCACCCCGAGGAACGTGCTCATGTAGCGCGGCTCGTCCCCGGCGGCGACGGAGGCGCGCACCTCCGCGGGCGAGCGGTCGGTCCAGACGGGCACTTGCGGGGAGTCGGGCGTGTGCAGGATCCAGTCGCGGTCCTCCGCGGGCAGGTCGCGCCACGGAGCGTCGATGTCGTGGCCGAGCGAGATCAGGCTGTCGCGCAGCTGCTTGCCGTGCCAGGCGGTCGGCCAGGCGGCGAGCGCCCCGTCGCGGATCGAGAGGGAGTCGTCCGGCACCATCAGCTCGTCGGGGACGTCGTAGACCCGGCCGATGCCGTGGCAGCTCGGGCACGCGCCCTGCACGGTGTTGGCGGAGAAGTCCTCCGCGAGCAGCATCGGCGCGCCCTCGGGGTAGGCGCCGATGCGCGAGAACACCATCCGCACCACGCTCGAGAGCGTCGTCGCGCTGCCGACCGTGGAGCGGGCCGAGCCGCCGGAGCGCCGCTGCGGGAGGGCGACGGCCGGAGGCAGGCCCTCGATCGAGTCGACGTCCGGCACGCCGACCTGGTCGATCAGCCGCCGCGCGTAGGGGGCGACAGACTCGAAGTAGCGGCGCTGCGCCTCCGCGTAGAGCGTGCCGAAGGCGAGCGAGCTCTTGCCCGATCCGGAGACCCCCGTGAAGGCGACGAGGGCGTCGCGCGGCACGTCGACATCGATGCTCCGGAGGTTGTTCTCGCGGGCGCCGCGCACGCGGACGCGGTCGAGGGGGTCGGTGGTTCCAGGCGCGCTCATCCGTACAGCCTGCCGTGCCCCGGATGTGGGACGGCCCGGGCGGGTCGGCGCCGCGGGGGCGTCTCGACGGAGCCGCGCACCGGCGGCCGGCGAGACAGCCCCGTATCCGCCGAGACACCTCCGTGTCAGCGGCGTCTCGACGGAGGGGGCGGCGCCTCGACGCCAGGACGAGCCGGCGGCGGATCGAGACAGCCCTGCCTTCAGCGAAACACCACAGGGCGGAGGCGCCTCGACCCCGGGCACCTCAGCGGAGGAGGCGCCGCGGTTCAGGCCAGGCCGTGGCGGTGCGCGAAGGCGACGAGCTGCAGTCTGGAGGCGAGACCGAGCTTCGCGAGGATGCTCGAGACAGGGCTCTTGACGGTGGACTCGCTGAGGTGGGCCGCGGCCGCGATCTCGGCGATGCTCCGCCCCTGCGCTGCCGAGGTGAACACCTCCTTCTCGCGAGCCGAGAGCACGTCGAGCACCTCCGGACGGGCGGGCACCGCCGACGCCGTGTAGTCGCGGAGCGGGGCGTGCCGGCCACCGCCGGCCACCACCGTCCGCCCCGCGGCGACCGCGCGCACGGTGCCCAGCAGCAGCTCGGTCGTCGCGTCCTTCATCAGGAAACCCGCCGCTCCGGCCGCCAGCGACTCGGCGACGGCGCTGTCGTGCTGATGCGTGGTCAGGATGATCACCCTCGTAGCGACGTCGGGATCGCGGGCGATCCTCCGCATCGCCGAGATGCCGTCGAGCAGCGGCATGCGCACGTCGAGCAGGAGCACGTCGGGAGCCTCGCGCCGCACGAGCTCGACGGCCGCCTCGCCGTCGTGCGCGGCTCCGGCGAACTCGAGCCCCGGCTCCGCGTCGAGGAGCATCCGGAGCCCGGAGCAGAACAGGACGTGGTCGTCCGCGACAGCGACGCGGATCACGCTGCACCCTCGAGCACGCGCGCCGGGATCGACGCGGTGACGCGGAATCCGCCGCCGTCCTCCTCCGCGGTCAGCCAGCCGCCGGCGAGCGCGGCCCGCTCCCGCATGCCGACGACCCCGCGGCCCGACCCGCTCGACTCCGCGCCGGAGCGACCGTGCGACGCGACCTCGAGCAGCAGCGCGCACTCCTCCCAGACGAGGCGCACCTCCGCATTCGGGGCGGCGCCGCTGTGGCGGAGAGCATTGGTGAGCGCCTCCTGCAGGATCCGGTACACCGCGAGCTGCTGAGCCGGCGAGAGCACGGCACGATCGCCCTGCTCGTCGAGCGCCGCGGCGAGCCCGGCGGAGCGGAATCGGCCGACGAGCTGCGGGAGGGAGTCGAGGCCGGGCTGATCGACCGCGTCGGGGCCGGTGCCGAGCGATTCGATCACGAGGCGCACCTCGACCAGCGACGTGCGGGCCACCTCCGCGATCGCCCGCAGCGACTCCTGCGCCCGGTCGGGCTCGGCGCGCACGAGCCGCTCGGCACCGTCCGCCTGGGCCAGGACGATCGAGAGCGACGGCGCCATCACGTCGTGCACGTCCCGGGCTGTGCGTGCTCGCTCGGAGGCGACGGCGAGCTCGTCCGCGTCGGCGAGCCCGTCCTCCGGCACCCGCCGCTCGAGGAGAAGGATCGAGCGGACGCGGGTCGCCCGCAGGAGCCGGCCCACGAGCCGGCCAAGCCCACGACGAGCGCACCGATGGTCGCGGCCGCGATCCCGCCCGCCCCGGTCGCAGCGTGCACGGCGAGCGAGGCGCCCGCACCGACCAGGGCGACGACGACGGCCGTCCGGCGAGGCGCGATCGGTGATCGCCGACGGCCCGCGCCACCCTCACCAGCACCACCCGGTCCGCGAAAAGGCCGGTGACCGGGACGTTTCAGTGAGCATCGGGGAGGCAGCACCGTGATGGAGTCGACCCGGCGCGCCAGCGCCGTGACGGAAAAGCGTGCTTCCCTCATGATGGTCCAGCGCGCATAGCTCTTCCAAGGAGAGAGGTGCACGCCGTCGAGACGGAGATGTCCCGGCGACGGGACAGCAGGGAAGGACAGAACCATGAGGAGGACCACCACGACCGTCCTCGCACTCGCCGCCGCAGGAGTGGTCGCGCTGAGCGGCGCTCAGGCTGCGAGCGCGGCGACGATCTACGAGCACAGGAACTACGAGGGTCGGGCGCATGACGGTGGGTACGACACGGCCTACGTCGGAGAAGGTGCCAACGACATGGCGTCCTCCATCAGGAACCGCGACTCTCGTCGCTACTACGAGCATGCCGATCGTCGCGGACGGTCGGTTCGCCTGATGGGCGACTACAACGACCTCCAGTCGATCTCCACAGACCTCGGCTGGAACGAGAGCTGGAACGACAGGATCAGCAGCTGGGAGTAGCAGACCACGGTCGACGCACCTGCACCGCGACGGCTCTCCTCGCTCGGACCCGCCCGAGCCCCCGGCCACGAGCTCCCCATCCCTCACAGAAACGGCTTCGGACATGACCCGACGACACTCCAGCCATCGCTCCACGACCCGTGGGATCGCGGCTCTCGCGGCCATCACCCCCGCTCTCGTCCTGCTCGGTGGATGCACGAGTGCTCCGCTGGACAAGGACTCGACGGCTCACGCTCTGCTCGACAGCACCACCGGCCGGATCGTTCTGCCCCTGGAGGAGTACGACTACTACGGTGACGACGCGAACGCGGCGATCGGGAACCGCGCCCTCGACACCGTGACTGCACGCTGCATGGCGGGGCAGGGCTTCGCCTATTCAGCGGCGTCGGTCGAAGAGGATCCGGAGCACAGCGGCGGCGACCGGACCTACGGTCTGTGGGACGAGGAACGCGCCCGCCGGTGGGGATTCGGCTTCGCACCGTCCCGGGTCAGCGCCGCGAAGGCGGTGGACGCGGCCGCTGGCGGGGAGGCGTGGACGACGGCGGTCGGCAGGTGCGAGGAGGAGACCGACCCGGCGCTCATGGCGATCCTGCCCGGGAACGATGAGAGCACCGACTCCTCCGTCTCTCGGATCGCGACCGAGGCTTACAGTGCCGCCCGGGCGGATCCGCTCTGGCAGACGGCCCGCGACGCCTGGGCGAGCTGCGTTCGGGACGCCGGACTGACCCCTCGCTCCGGCTCGTCCGAGTGGGGTGTGGAGCAGGAGGACGCGGTGCGGACGGGTGCCGACAGCGCCTCCTCGAACTCGGAGGAGGAGATCCGCCTCGCGACGGTCGAGGCGCACTGCAACACCGAGACCGGTCTCTCGCAGACCCTAGGCGACCTCGAGGCGTCGTACCAGGCGCCCCTCATCGCGCAGAACCAGGCCGCACTCAACGAGATCAAGACCCGCAACCAGGAGCGACTCGCCGCACTCCGCGACTACGTGGCCGCGCATGGCTGACGGACCCCTCACCCTCCGGAGGCTCCAGCAGCCCGGAGAGTCGCGACGCCCGCAGCAGTGATCCTCCTCGCGTCGACCGCGTCCGACCACTCTCGGCGGAAAGCGGAACTCCGAATCACATAAGAGAACGAAAGAAGGACTCCTCATGATTCAACCCGACACCGAAGCACGGAACGGTATGAAGTCACGGGGGCATCTCGCCCTCTCCTCCTTCCTCGGTCTCGGTCTGGCGCTCGCCCTGGGTTCCTGTTCATCGATGCCGGTGGAGCGGGAGCAGGACGTGACCGCCCGGGCACTCCTCGACCACACGACCGGCGAGATCGTGCTGCCTCTCGATGAGTACGACCCTTTCGACTCGGACAGCGTGGGGCTCCTCGTCGACCGCGCTTTCGACATCAGCACAGCGAAGTGCATGAGTCGACGAGGTCTGCAGTACACGGCTGCTGCCGTCGAAGAGGACCCCCAGCACGGGACCGGTGATCGAACGTACGGACTGTGGGACGAGGACCGAGCTCGCGCATACGGCTACGGCTACGCCCCCTCCCTCGTCGACGCTGCGAAGGAAGCCGACGCGCAGGCCGGAGGACCCGGCTGGGAGTCGGCGGTCGATGACTGCTCGACCGACGAAGACGACGAACTCGCTGCACTGATCCCGACGAACGAGGAGTCGGTCGATTCGCTCGTCGCCCGCATCCGGACCGATTCGTACAACGCGGCCGCATCGGATGCCGGATGGCAGAATGCTCGGGACGAATGGTCGCAGTGCCTTCGAAGCCTCGGCCTGTCTCCGCGTACGAGTGGCGGCGGCTGGAACTCGGAACAGGGTGAGGGACTCGTCACCAGCATAAGACCGGACGGCTCTTCTCCTGACAGAGAGGAGGAGATACGCGTCGCATCGCTTGAGGCGCAGTGCGACACCGAAACCGGACTCTCGCAGATCCTCGGCGATCTCGAGGCGTCGTACCAGGCGCCACTCATCAAGCAGAACCAGGCCGCACTGGACCGGATCAAGACACGGAACCAGGACCGGCTCGCCGGGCTTCGAGCCTACGTAGCCGCACATGGCTGACGCGACGACAACACTCCGACGGTTCCGGCATCCCTGGCGGATCGCCGTCCTCGCAGCAGTACTGACCCTCGCATCAGGCGCGTCGTTCGCTGCTGGACTGTCCGTTCACGCGCCCGAGCGGGACGCCCTTGTCTCGACACAGGAGCGGATCGAGGTGACGGCGATGGTCGAGCGGCGGGTCGTCGACTCCCGCTCCTCCTTCCCGGGAACGATCGTCGAGAGCCCTGCGGTTCCGGTCATCGCCCGATCACTGCCCGGTGTTCCTGTCGTCACTCGCCAGGCACTGACCACGGGCGAGCCTGTGTCCTCGGGCGACCTGGTCGCGCTCGTCGCCGGCGTGCCCTACTTCGTTCTGACCGGGCCGCTGCCGCTCTACCGGGATCTTCGCGCCGACGACCGAGGGGACGACGTCATTGCTCTGCAGCGCGCCCTGAACACGACGGGCGCCGATATCGAGGAGAGCGGATCGATCGACTGGGCCACGCTCGACGCTGTGAGTGGCCTCTTCGACGAACACGACCTCGTCCTCCCGGAGGCCGTCGCTTCGGATGGGAAGAAGACGTCGTTCATTCCCGCGAACCAGATCCTCGGCACCGGTTCCGCTGAGGGCACTGTCGTGTCGGCAGCCGGGGTGGGAACGGTGCTCGGTTCAGACACGCCGCTCATCAGCATCCGCACCGGACCGAAGACGATCAATCTCCGCGCCGACGTCGCGACTGCGGCGCGATTCACCGTCGGCGCCTCGATGACGGCTCGAGCTGGTATCCAGGACCTTCCGGTGACAGTAGCGTCCATCGGCGCGTTCAGTGATGCCGGCGAAGGCAGGCTGGCTGGACGTGATGTCGTCCTGGCCTGCACCGACCCGGCTCTCGCCGATCTCGGCCCGGGGACCTCGGTCTCCGTGCTCAGCGGCGGCGTCGATGAGGAAGCATTGGCCGTGCCGCTGATCGCTGTCCGGCGCGATGCAGAGGGCGACTACGTGCAACGCCGCTCCGACGGCGCCCCTGCTCCGGAACGCGTGCCGATCACGGTGCAGCGCTCCGGCGGCGGCTGGGCTGCTGTGGCGGACGGGGAGCTCGAGGTCGGCGACCCCGTGCTGCTGTCGTGAGTGATCCGGTTCCCCTGCTCAGCCTGCGCGACGTCTCTCGCACCTTCGGCAGATCTTCGACAGGAGGCGTGCGCGGGATCACCTTCGACGTCCGCCGCGGCGAGTTCGTCGCCGTCGTCGGCCCATCGGGGGCAGGCAAGAGCACGCTCCTCGACATCCTGGGTCTCCTCGATCGTCCCACCGACGGCAGCTACCTGATCGATGGCGTCGCCACGAACGAACTCCGCGAGGGGCGTCGCAACATCCTCCGCTCCCGTCTCATCGGATTCGTCTTCCAGTCGTCGTTCGTCCTCGGTCATCAGAGCGTGGGAGAGAACGCGGCGACCGGGCTGCGGATCCAGGGCCGTCCGCTGAAAGACCGCCGTCGTTTGACCTCGAACGCGCTCGCTTCGGTCGGCATCGGCCACCGTGCGGACCTCGACGCGCGTCTTCTCTCCGGTGGCGAGCGCCAGCGGCTGGCTATCGCCCGGGCCGTCGCGACGAGACCTGACCTCATCCTCGCCGACGAGCCGACGGG
Organism: Rathayibacter sp. AY2B3; assembly: GCF_002931755.1. Lineage (NCBI taxonomy): Bacteria > Bacillati > Actinomycetota > Actinomycetes > Micrococcales > Microbacteriaceae > Rathayibacter > Rathayibacter sp. AY2B3. The sequence continues at coordinate 94,491 of NZ_PSUG01000003.1, forward strand.
CAACCTCGACTCGGCCAACGGCGAGAGCGTGCTCGATCAGCTGCTGGACCTGAACGCGACCGGGACCACCGTGGTACTCATCACCCACGATCCGACCATCGCAGCCAGAGCGGAGCGCCGCATCCGGATCGCCGACGGTCGCGTCATCGAGGACACGGGAGCGAGACCGACCAGCGCGCTGCCCTCCCCGCCTCCTCGACCGGAGACGGCCCCGCGCCGCTCCTTCATCACATCCGCGGCGGACGTGCTCGGCGACTCCCTCGGCGCCCTCGCCGCTCGCCCGCTCCGCACAGCCCTCCTCGTCCTCGCGTTCGCGCTCGGAGTCGGTGGTCTCATCGCCGCGCTCGGAGTCAGCGAGAGCGCCTCGGCGCAGGTCTCGGAGCGGCTCACAGCTGCCGCGCTGGACGAGGTCCGCGTCACCGTGCCGGGCGGCGCGGAACTCCTGGCTGCTGAGGACGGGCGCCTCGATTCCTGGCTCGCCGCGACCAGAGCGCTGCCTCATGTGGTCGACGCCGGCTTCGTCGCGCAGACCGGAGCGGAGGCCGCGCGCATCCGGCGCCTCGCCTCGACCGACCCGGAGCCGGCCGCACCGCTGCAGCTGATCAGCGCGGACCCCACGTACCTCCGCCTGGTCGGCGCCTCTGCCGTCGGACCCGACACCCGGGGTCTTCTCGCGACCCCCGGAGCCGACGCCGTTGCGCTGCTCGGGTCGGGCGCGGCCTCGACCCTTGCCGCCGCCGCCCCGGGACCCGGCTCCACCGTCGAGGTCCTCGGCATCCGGGCCGCCGTAGCGGGCACCCTCATCGCGGGCGAGCGGGCGCCCGGAATCGACGGATCGGTCGTCGTCTCCCGGGACATCCTGGCGCGAGCACCGTCCGTCGCCGTCACCATCCTCGTCCGGACCGATCCCGGCTTCCCCGCTCCGCTCGCCGAGGCGCTTCCCCTGGCGCTCGACCCGGGCGATCCAGGGCGCTTCACCGTCGAGACGGTCGCCGATCTGCGGGCCCTCCGCTACGGCGTCGCGACCGACCTCGGCGCGCTCATCGGCTTGATCGGGGTCGTGCTCCTCGTCTTGGCGACCATCAGCGCCTCGACGACGATGTACGTGTCCGTCCAGGCTCGAGCGGCCGAGATCGCTTTGAGGCGAGCGATCGGAGCGAGCCGCGGTGCGGTCGCACGACTGTTCGTCGGCGAGGGGCTTGTGGTCGGAGTCATCGGCGGTGTGACGGGCGCCGTCCTCGGTACCGCCGCGACGCTGGCCACCGCCGCGGTGCAGGGATGGTCGCCGCTGCTGCCGCCCGCTCTCACTCCGCTGAGCATCGCGCTCGGAGCCGTGACCGGAGTCGTGAGCGCGATCGTGCCCGCGTGGGCGGCGGGGCGGCAGGAGCCTGCGAGCGCGCTCCGCGCCTGACGCCGAGACGGCCCGCTCCCCGCCGAGGCGCCGCCGTCAGGGCGGTGTCTCGGCAGGGGCGGGCCGTCTCGGTGTCAGCGGCGCGCGCGCGTCAGCAGGTGCGCGCCGGGTAGGCCGCGGTCAGGGCGCCCGCGGTGAGCGAGGCAGCCGGGATCGAGGTCTGACGGGTGGTGAACGCGGCCGAGGCGCTGGCGCCGGGGGCGGCGGTCAGGGTCTGCGAGGCGCCGAACGGCGAGCGGATGACGACCGAGAGGGGCGTCGTGCCCGTGTTCTTCACCACTCCGGTGAGGACCACCTTGCCGGCGACGCACCGGGTGGAAGCGGTGAGCGTCGAGGTCGGTGCCGTCACCACCACGGTCGCGGTGACCGTGACGGCCGTGGAGCTCGAGAGCCGGCGGTCGGCGGCGTTGTAGGCCGTCGATCCGTTCGCGCCCACCCACTGGTTGTCGTTCGCACCGATCGTGCGGACGACTCCGGTGACGGAGTAGCGGCCGGGCGTCGTCGCCACCGCGGAGGTGTTCCAGGTGACCGGCTGCGAGGCCGTGCCGCGGTTGTAGGCCAGCACGACGTCGGCGCGGGCGGGCAGAGCCGCCGCGGCGTCGGCGCCGGAGGCGACCGTCACCTCGCCGAGGTCCGAGCGGACCGCGGAGGCGGCGTCGGCCGACCGGACCTCGGCGTACTGCCCCGCGGTCAGCGAGACGATGCCGCCGTGCTTGGTCGACGAGGCGAGCGAGAAGCCCGGATCGGTGAGCTGGGTCCAGCCTGCGTCGAGGTCGTTCGTCACCATCGGCTTGTAGCCGGTCGCGGGGATCACGTCGACGTAGAGGTACCAGGTGTCCTCGCCGTGGTCCTTGAACACCGCGGGCCCCTCGACCCCTCCGGCGTTGCCGCCCGACCAGACCGCGCCGATCCGCGACTGGATCTGCGTCCACGCGGTCGTCGGCAGCCACCAGGTCGCCGAGGTGGTCGACTCCATGTAGATGCCCTTGCCGGTGCCGTTGTCCTTCGAGATCCGGTAGGTCGTGCCGGAGTCCTGGATCAGCGTGGTGTCGATCGTGTCGGCCCCGGTGTCGATGAAGGTGCCGCCGTACGAGTAGGTGGCCTGTGTGAAGTCCGTGGTCGCTCCCCAGAGCACGCGGGAGGATCCGGTGCCCGGCGTGTGCGCCGCGTTCGGGTAGACCGTCGAGGACCAGTAGACGACGAAGGCGCCCTTGCCGGGTCCCGCGTAGTCCGGCACCCAGGTGGCCTCGGGAGCCCACATCATGCCGGCTTCGAGCTTCTTCGTCCCCGCAGCGTCGAGCGCTACGTCGAACTGGCGGACGTCGCTCCACGACACGAGGTCGCTCGACTCCCAGACGTTCATCTTCGTGCTGCCCTTGGTGGTCCAGTAGCACCAGGTGTCGCAGCCGCTCGGGCCCCGGTCGCCGCCGAAGACGCGGAGGTCCGTGGCGATGATGTAGTACTTCTTCGTGTCGGGGTTGTAGGTCAGGTACGGGTCGCGCACGCCGGTGGTGCCGAGGTCGGAGGCCAGGATCGGCTTCGCGCCGTTGAGAGGGTCCCACTTCTCCGGGTCGTCGCCGCGGGAGACGTCGAGGTAGATCTTCTCGGCGTAGCCCTCGGAGTCCTCGACGAAGTGGACCATCATGTAGCCGTAGGGGGTGTCGACGCCGACCTGCGGCTCGACGGTCACGGCGATCGAGCGGGTCTGCACGATTCCGCGGATCGAGGCCGTCGCGGTGAGCGTCGAGGTACGCGCGGCCTGGCCCACGGCGGGGCGGTCGGCGCTGAGGGTGCGGCCGTCGGCCGAGACGCGCAGGGTCGGGTCACTGGAGGACCAGGTCACCGCTCCCCCGTAGTCGGGCAGGTTCGTGGTCGAGTCGTCGACGGTGAGCGGGGCGACCCCGGCCAGCACGGCGGCGGCGATCGGGGAGAAGGTGGAGGCGTGCGGCTTCGCGTCGACACTCGACACGGCCACCACCTCCGCCCCGGAGAGCGCGCGGTCGTAGACGCGGAACGCCGAGACCTCGCCGGTGTAGAACGGGTCGGGGTACGGTGCGCGGCCGATCGTGTTCAGCGACTGGTCGGCCACCGACGAGGGGCGGAGCGCCGTGGGCGCCGCGGCGACCTGGACGCCGTCGACGAAGAACGAGATCGTGCCGGCGCTGCCGTCGATCACCGAGGTGAGGCTGTACCAGCGGTCGGCGGTGAGAGCGGAGGCGCTGCGGGCGTTGTTCTCGCCGTTCCCTCCACTGGTCGTGATCGCGGTGCGCACCCGGTCGCGGACGGACGCGAACCAGTACTGGTTCGTGCTGTCACTGCCGATGTTCCACAGGAAGTGGAAGTTCGAGAGCATCGACGCGTCGGCGCGGGTCTCGATCGTCACGGTGGCCGACGAGCGGCCGGTCAGCAGATTCGCGGGCAGCTGCACCCAGGGGGCGGTGGTGCTGCTCTTGGGGCCGCCGGTGAGGCGGAGCGACGTGCCGGTCCAGAGCGCGTCGGTCGCGTTGCGGACGGTGGCGGCTCCCACGCCTCCGCTCACGGTGTTCGGGACCGTGCTGCCGGTGGTCTGCGTGAACCGGTAGTCGGCGAGGAGACCCTGCTGCGGGATGACGGCGTCGGCCGCCTGCGCGGCCGGAGCCGGTGCGACGAGGCCCGAGAGCAGCACTGCTCCGAGGCCGAGCGCGGCGAGCGCTGCGCGCAGCGGCGCTCGCCGCGCGGGTGTGGTGGTGGGGGGCATGGTGCTCCTTCAGTGGAGTGGTGCGGTTCGGGGGGAGG